>JAQYWI010000248.1:4892-6762 GCA_030145015.1 Desulfobacterales bacterium | reverse complement strand
GGTTAATGCAGCGCTTCAGTCTAGAACCTATCTCAAAAATGCATTTAACGCTCGATGGTAAAGTTCTAAACCTATAAAAAGTGCTTATAACAAAAAGTGAGCTAAAGTGACTAAAGTGATCTAAAATGCCTAAAGTTAAGGAATTCTGTCCATTTTAATAAAAAAGATGGAGCATAGCGACACCACAACTTTAGGCACTTTAGCTCATTTTAGGCATTTTAGGCACTTTTAACTTTAGAGCACCATTAGAACTTTTTTTCTCTGTCTTCGAAGATAAACCGCTATTTTTAAGATAGCTTCTATTCCTGCAGGTCTTGCGGTCGGCAGTAATCCTCAGCCGGAGAGTCCGGATCCACTCCCGCCATCATGAGGCCGAGCCGTTCGCGGGAAGCATCTTCACGATCGACAAAACCCATAATCCGCCCTTCAAACATCACCGCGATGCGATCGGACAGCGCCAGGATTTCGTCCAGATCTTCCGAAATCACCATCGTAGCCGTCCCGCTGGAACGCTGGTAGGAAAGCCGGGTATGGATATACTCGGCCGCACCGATATCCACCCCGCGGGTGGGTTGGGCTGCAATCAATACTTTCGGATTACCGGAAAGTTCCCGGGCCAGGATCAGCTTCTGGATATTGCCGCCGGACAAATTCTTGACCGGGGTTTCCATATTCGGCGTTTTAACCGTGTATTCCGCCACAAGCTTCTTGCAGTGTTGCTGGATCCGGGAAAATCGCAGAAATCCATTGCGGCAGAAGCTTTTTTTCTTGTGGTCCAGCAAGATCAGATTTTCCATGACGTTGAACTCACCGATGGCGCCGTCGCGCATGCGCTCCTCAGGCACGTAGGCTAAACCTTCTTGTCGGACGGTTTTGGGGTCGCAGCCGAATACCGGCACCCGATCGATTTTTATCTGCCCCGACCTGGGCTTCCTGAGACCGCTGATCGCTTCGGCCAACTCCCGCTGGCCGTTACCGGAAACGCCGGCGATGCCCAGGACTTCTCCCCCCCGAACCTCCAGGCTCAATCCGCAAACGGCATCCATACCGCGATCTCCTTCCACAAATAAATTCTCCACGGTCAAACGCGGCGCGCCTATTGAGACCGGTGCATTATCCGGGGAAAGATTGACTTCCCGGCCCACCATCATTCGCGCCAGTTTTTCACGGGTTGTGTCGCAGGGTGCGGTTTCGCCCACAACTCTTCCGTTGCGCAAAACGGTGATGCGGTCGCTCAACGTCAGCACTTCGTGGAGCTTGTGGGAGATAAAAATCAGACTGCGCCCATCCCGGGCCATCTGCCGAAAGGTTACGAACAGATCGTCCACCTCTTTAGGTGTCAGCACTGCCGTGGGCTCATCGAGCACCAGAATGGACGCATCCCGGTAAAGCGCTTTGATAATTTCGACGCGCTGGCGTTCACCGACCGCCAATTGCCAGATGAGCGCGCCGGGGTCGACCTGCAGTCCGAAGGTCTCGGATAACTCCCTTATCCGCACGGCAACCGTTTTTAAGTCGGTCAGGGGGTGGGAGGATGAACGCAGACCGAGGGCCACATTTTCCGCCACCGTAAGCGTCGGTACAAGCATGAAGTGCTGATGAATCATGCAGATCCCATGGTTGATGGCATCCGCCGGCGAGGTGAGATTCACCGGGCTTCCGTTTAGACGGATCTCTCCGGAATCGGGCCGGTAGAGCCCGTAGAGGACTTTCATTAAAGTGCTCTTGCCGGCACCATTTTCGCCGAGCAATGAATGCACCTCTCCCCGACGAACATCGAAATCGACATTCTCATTGGCGATTACGCCGGGGAATCGTTTGCCGATTCCCTGCATTTCGAGAATGGGTTCAGCTGAAAAATTCATCACAT
>JAQYWI010000248.1:0-4792 GCA_030145015.1 Desulfobacterales bacterium | reverse complement strand
CTAGCGACCCACTTTAATGGATCCGCTTTTGATCCCTTTGATGGCGTCCAAGCCGGCCTGCTTTACTTCCGCGGGCAACTTGTAGGCGCCGTTGAATTCGACGACCAGACCGTCATTGGCCAGGGTAATGGCATATTTTTTCCCGCCCATGACCCCCTTGTCAAGATCGTCGACAATCTGCCGCAGAATAACTTCCCATTTATATACCTGGGATGCCACAACAATTTCGGGAGCCAGCTCGGTCTGATTGGCCTGGGTACCGAACCAGGCCGCTTTCTTGCTGCGCGCAGCCCCAATAGCGCCCACTACCATCTGGGCGGTACCGGTCAATACATCGGAGCCGGCCGACATGTGGGCACGGGCGGCTTCGGCCGCAAGCGCCACATCGCTAAAAGAGCCAATGTAATTCACGTTGGTCCTGATTTTGCTGTTTTGCGCTTTGGCACCGGCAATAAAGCCATCAACATAAAGTTTGGCATCCCCCACTTCAATCGGGCCCACAATGCCGATAGATCCTTTCTTGCTCAGCATGGCGGCCATGACACCCATGACATACCCGCCCTCATTGGATGCCGCCTCATAGGAGGAGACATTCGCCAAACCGAACGTATTCGCAGCGGTACCCCAGGCAAAGGCGGTCTTCGGAAAATCCGGGGCAATTTCCTTTAGTGATCCGCCATATTGAGAACCATGCGCCAGGACAAGATCATAGCCCTGTTTGGCATAATCGCGGATTGCAGCCGCGGCGTCCTCCACCACGAAAGTGCCGTCGGTAACGGCCACTTCTATATTGCGCTCTTTTTTAACGGCGTTGATGCCGTCAACGATACTCTGGGTAAAAGCCAAATCGTTACTGGCACTGGGAGCGACGATGGCAATTTTTAAGGTTTTGCCGGCAGCATTTACGGCTGAAACGGTCATAAAGGAAACAATTAAAACGAGCACGACAATCAACAACATTCTTGAATCAATCTTTCTCATGGGACTTCCTCCTTATATTGAAATGTTAAACAACGCGTTTATTCCATGGTCTGATCTACCACTGACCCACCGGTTTATCAACCTCGGATATAAGGTTTCGTCAAGGCCGTAGGTTGCCGAAACCGGTTGGCCACGAAAACCAGGGCAAGAATTGTAATAATCGCCGGTGCCATGGCAGCAAGGTCGGATGCGCTGCGCGGGATCAGGCCCAGGGTCTTGCACTGCAGCACGATGGATGCAATCAAGCCGAAAACCAGAGATCCGGTCATCACTCCCAAAGGGCGCCAGGCTCCGAAATAGACCAGGGCGATGGCGATAAAACCCATGGCATTGGTCAGGTTCTGCTGAAATATCCCCAATTCGATGGCCAGGGCTGCACCGGCCAGACCGGCCAGGCTGTTGCCGATAATCAGGGTTGAGTAACGCACTGCGGCGACGCTCACACCCAGGCTGTCGGCTGCTTCGGGATTTTCCCCGATGGCACGCACATTCATGCCGTACGTGGTTCGGTTCATGACAAACGTAGCCACCGGTACGAGCAGAAAGGCGATGTAAACAATTAAGCTGTGTTCGAAAAACATCTCGCCGATTACCGGCAAGTTAGATAAAAGGGGAATTTCAAGGGTGGGAAACGGCAGAATCGGCCGGGGCGTACCCACCAGTTTTTGAAACAATAGATCGCTCATGCCCAGACCGAATAGATAGATGCCGATTCCACTCACCCCTTGCTGGGCATTCAAATTCACGGTGATGAAAGCATAAAAGATACCGACCAGGGCGCCGATGAACACGCCCACCCAAATTCCAAACAATAGATTTCCGGTTTTTAAGACGGCATAATAGGCCCCGAAAGCGCCCAGCAGCATAACACCGTCAACCCCCAGGTTCAGCACGCCGCTGCGCTGCCCTAAGGCTTCGCCCAGGGATGCCAGCAAAAAGGGCGTTGCCAGGCGGATGCCGGATGCAACGGTTACAATCAGGATGGTTGACGTAAATAAATCATCCATGGGATCGCCCTTCGGTTTCCGGTCTGACAACAGCGGATGCGGCCGCTGATTTTTCGGTTTCGGTCGGCTCAACATCATGTCGCTGCTGGGAGCGGTGGCGGAAATACTCGGAGCCGACCACAAATACCACAATCAGTCCATTTAAAGCGATAATCAAGGCCGACGGCACCTGCAAGGCCCGCTGCAGGGCATTGGCCCCCACCAGCATCCCGCCGAACAATAGCGCCGAGGGAATGGACCACAACGGATGCAGCCCGGCAAAAAGCGCGACAACGATTCCGTTGAACCCGGCGCTGCCGGTAAAACCGGTGCTGGAGCCATCGGTTACCATCCGATGTGATTCGCTGCCGAAAACCAGAATCGCCCCGGCCAGACCGGCCATGGCACCGCTAAATGCCAGGGCGGTAATAATACTGCGCCGCACCGGAATCCCTGCATAGCGGGTGGCATCACGGCTGAAACCCACCGAGCGTAATCGAAAGCCTAAGGATGTGCGCCAGAGTAAAACATAAGCCCCCACGGCGGCAAGCAGCGCAATAATGAACCCTGCGTGCATCCGCATACCCTCCATCAATATAGGCAAATCGGTGGCTTCCGGCAGGCGCGCAGTTTGCGGTATGCGTGTTCCGCGTTCGATTTCGCCGGGATCGATCAAGGGCCCGCGCAGCATAAAGTTCATGATTTGAACCGCGACGATATTGAGCATAATGGTGCTCAATATTTCACTGACATTGAAATAGGCTTTTAATGCCCCGGGGATGGCGCCCCAGAGCGCACCGCCGAGAAAACCCACGATCAGCACCAGCGGAATAATTAAAAACGAAGGCAGATCCGGAAGAGACAACGCTGCGATGGTAGAGAGCAAAGCACCCATTACCATCTGCCCTTCCCCGCCGATATTGATCACGCTGGCGCGAAAGGCAATACAAATCCCAACCCCCACCAGGAGCAGCGGGATCGATTTAACGGCTGTATTGGAAAGGCCATCGATGTTTCCGAAAGCGGCAGCGAGCATGGTCCCATACCCTTTAATGGGATTGGCATCGATGGCGATAAGCATGATCGCTCCGATCACCAGTGCTCCCAACACGGCGCATAACGGAATCAACAAACCGATCAGTTTCGATCTCCATAAAGACACACAGCACCTCTCAGATTGAAAGTCCCGGATTTTCGGCGGGGTCAAGCCATGCTACAGCGTCCCCCAATATCATAATTAGGTATCATCATCCATGCTTTTTTCCACAGCGCTAATAATCGTATCATACCCGGTACAACGACATAGGTTGCCGGCCAGTCCGCGACGAATCTCATGGCGGGACACTTTCCGGCCCTTGCGCTTTTCCACAAAAGCCGTCGCCGCCATAACGAAACCGGGGGTGCAGATACCGCATTGCACAGCGCCCTCATCCACAAACGCCTGCTGCACCCTGGATAATTCGCCGTTTTTACTTTCGCCTTCCACCGTCCGAATGGATCGCCCATCGGCCCAAACCGCCAGGTAGAGGCAGGCATCGATAGGGACATCATCGATCAGCACGGTGCAGGCGCCGCATTCACCCACGGCACAGCCCTGTTTGACACCGATCATTCCCAGCTGCTCCCGCAGTATTTCAAGCAACGACTGGCGAACATCAACGGCAATCTCTTTTTTCTTTCCGTTTATCGTAAAGGTGATCGTACGGTTTAAGTTCACTGAATGGTTCCTCCTGCATTTAAAATAGCCTGCTTGACAACCCGGTGGGCCAGGGTTGCGATGATCTGCAATCGAAAATCCCGGGCTGCTCGCCACGACGTCCGCGGGCTGACATCATCCTGCACAGCTTCAGCAATATCGTCCAGCAGCTGGGTTGATACTTTACGCCCGCGGATTTTGTCTTCGGTATCTTTACAGCGGATGGGCACCGGCGCAGCCACGCCGTAAGCCAGCCGCAGATCTGTCAGGACTTCGTTTTCTACCTTGCACACCGCCGAGCAGCCGATCGTGGCAATGTCCATGGCGCCCCGCATGGCATATTTGAAAAAATGTCCATAATAACCGGCATAGTTGTCACGGCTTACGGCGATCGCCGTCATAATTTCGTGGTGCTCGAGGGCCACCCGGCTGGGCCCGAGAAAAAAATCTTCAAGGGGCACTTGTCGGGATCCGTCCGGGCCTTCGAGCGTTACCGTGGCATTCAGGGCGATAAGCGGTGTGGCGCTGTCGGCACTGGGCACGCCGTTGCAAAGGTTACCGCCGATGGTGGCCATGTTGCGCACCTGGGGCCCGCCAATCGTGAGGATGGCCTCCGACAGGATCGGAATGTGTTTGCGTATCAAGGCTGATTCAGCCACATGCGTAAAGCAGGACAGGGGCCCGATGACCAGATCGCCGTCATCGTTTTCGCTGATGAAATTGAGCGCGGCGATGTCGTGGATATCAATCAAATGATCGAACTGTGCTTTGCCCTTATGCATTTTGACCAGCACATCCGTTCCGCCGGCGATAAGATGCCCCTCAGGGTTTTCCTGCAATAATCGAATCGCTTCCCGGATACTGCCGGCCTTGGAATAACTTTTAATATTAAACATTCAGTATATCCTCCCGAATTGCACGATGATCCCACATTATATCTCTTTGGTGTTTTCAATGAGTTGATACGTAAATAAATCAGAATATCGAAACACGAAATACGAAACAAATCCTAAATTCGAATGTTCAAATTTTCTAAACGATGCGTGCAAATCTTAAAAAACCAAAAATTGAGCCAAGCCCTTTTTGTTTTGAATTTTGGTCATTTTGATATTCGGATTTGTTTCGACCT
>JAQYWI010000081.1 GCA_030145015.1 Desulfobacterales bacterium | reverse complement strand
AAATGAAGTATTACCACCGGACGAAAAGGTACCATCGCCGTTGGAAATGTTCATGTAACACTTACTCACATGATTATAGACGATATCGGTATACCCATCGCCATTGACATCGGCAAAGAACCGCTTGTCCCCATCATAGATTGTACCCGGCGCCTCAGATACGATGAGTGAACCATATTTGCCGGGTTTTTTGGAAAGGCGCACAAAATATTTATGGCTGTATTTATCATATCCGATATAATCAGAACGGCCATCACCATTGATATCCGCAAAGCCCACAGTATCTCCCGGAAATGAATCCGTGATAGAGATGCCATAAAAGGTGCCGTCTCCGTTTGAGATTTTATGGGAAAGGCGGCTTCCTGATTTAAATATGACGTCGGTGCGCGCATCCCCGTTGACATCGGCCAGATACGCTTTTACAGCCGGGCTGATGTTTTTAAGTGTCCATGATAGCTTCGAATCAAAGCGACCCGGCTTACCTTCCTGATACGCAATTGAAGCAGCCGGCAATGTGCTGACGCCATCGGATCCATAAAGCTTGATTTCATTTAGCCGGGAGCGGCCGGTAGACGCACCGTACGCATAGTTTAGGTCATAGATCCGAACCAGCCGGTTAACACCCTCGTTGGTTTTTGCGTAAATCGTTATTTTATCCAGTCTTTTGGCGGTGGTTACCTTGGCCAGGCTTTTATAACTTATGGATACGTCATTTCGATCTTCAACAATAAAATTGACACTTTTAGTTCCGCTAAATCCGCTATTTTGATTGCCTGTGTAAATGATCTGAGACGGGTAAAGCCGGCCCTGGTTTTTTGTATAAGCAATGATCATATTATTTGCATTGGTGTCTACCACCTTATCCAAACACCACCTGAAAACGCCCGAAGAATTTTGCTGTCGGGAAGATTCATGACTGCCGTAAAAATATCGGGTGCCGTCTCTTGTCGTTGCCTCCCAGCCGCCGCTGGCTGCGTTAAAGAAATATTTTGTAAAGGCCGCTTCGATCTTAGCCCCATAAAAATCCTGGCCCCATTCACTGCGCGCCACCAGCTCTAATGCGGACCCCTCTTTCAAAACGATATAATCATCGCCCTTATAGTCCACGCCTCTTTTGGTCGACCGCTGGATGGCACCCAAATCCAAATCCCAGCCAACGCCCAGCCAGCCGTTTTTTTGATAGCTATTGTAGGTAAGGTTCAGATTGGGCTGGATCCCATTTCTGCCCGGCACAACTTCGATGGGAATCACATGTATGGCAGCGCCGCTAAACTCGTAAGTGTCCGGGACGGGAACAGAAATGACGGTCCCGCCTTCTGCCACAATTTCAACTGTGCCGGACAAACTTGCGGCGCTCACAGAAGATGCGCTGGATTCTTCTGCCAGTGCAGGTGATGTGATGAGAACTAAAAGGAGAAATGCAAGACTTACCAAAGCTCTATTTTTAATCGTGTTGCGGATAATCCCCATTAACCACCTCCCTCTATCCAAAGAAAGTGTTCTAAAAATAAAAAAACCCCTAAAGAAATCTCACGATTCCTCAGGGGCGTTCATACGGTTTTGGCGGGTAAACCTCTTGTTGGCATAAGCGCCTGCTTTCTGATCGAGGTTAAGGTTTACATGTAATATCTCCGTAGTTGGGCTTGCTGATGGGCTGCTAATTTAGCAAGTCATTAAAATAAATACAAGCCAAAAAATGAAGTATTTTCAAGATTTTACACAACTTTACAGCATTTGACAGCATTTGACAGTTCGGTCTGAAAAAATATGCGATAGACGGATTAATAGGGGTCTGATTGTAAGGATAATAATATATTGACGACATATTCACAGATGGTTTGGTCTGTCATTGCCAAATTATCATCTGCTCCTCCTTTAAAAATGGGTGGTTCCTATATGTGAACCACCCGACCAATAGCAACCGAGAGGCGGGAGGCTTCATTTATCCATCCGCTTTCCTCTCGTTAAGGGCAGTCATTCACCGAATGGGCTGCCCTTTTGTTTTTTCCATCAGCCGCTCCCCCATTACGGTTCAAATTATACTCCGGTAAAAAAAAATTGCCATACCCCCTTGAATTTCTAAAACATTGCATTATTCTGTTCAGTGACTTCTGGAATGTTTGTGCATTTTTTTCTGCTTTTATGTCCAGCCTTCTGGGTTGGCAGCAGCAGAGAAATTAACAACGGCATTTTGGAAGCTACACCTTATTAGGGGGTGGTTCAAATTGAACCACCCCTTTTTTGGTGTATGTGGTGGGGTTAATACAGGCTTGAATCTGCGCAATCCAGTTTAGGAACGGGGAGGCCCATAAAATTATAAGTTTCTATGAATCCATCAACCAGTCGACCCGAACCGCTTTAAAAGACCGGCTAACACGACTTGCCTGGGGCGGCGAAGCCCGCCAGAGCGAAGACGTGTCGTTTTCCGGCCTAAATCGTCTTAGAGCTCTGAATTGCCTGTCCGGCATAGCTCAATAGAGCGCGCCGGGCCTGTCCATGATAGTAATGAATGCATGAGTCTTAAACTTTAATTCAAGATTCATTTTTTGGTTCCCTTATTCGCTTTTCAATAACCTTTCATATGCTTTTGGTTGACATATCAAATGCGCTATTATATTGCCGTTGATAAGGATTCTCTTTTTCGGCTCTTTTCTTTATATTGAACCTGCACCTTCCCTCGTAAATAGAATTCGTTTTCAGCTGACCCTGTTCCTGAATCGCTCCGCATCGCCCATTTTGAAGCTTCTTTTGTTTACAAAACAACTATTTTCACCCAACAAGTTATGAAATTATTTTTTAAAATAGGGCGCTTGAAATTTCCTATACAAGGCCTCCTTGAAGGTTACGATAACCTTGTTGGAGGCTTTTTTATTTTCAATCTTTATTTTTTTGCTGCTGAATGGGTTTTTACAAACAATTACGAATAATTTCATTGAGGAAAATTAATTTTCACTTTCAATGAGGAGATCGAAAATGATAATCATTTGTTTCTCAGACTATCCCGTACAAAGTGGCAAGGAAGTTACTAAGCGGTTTTTGGAGTTGCCGCGCTTGCCCGAGTATATCAAGGGAAAAGGTAATTATGTTTATTCTACAACCGGGGCAGGTTTTCAAAACATTTCCATTTTAGAAGTCGATGACGCTAAGGCCGGAGAAGCATTTGGTGCCATCACTAAGGCCTATCTCAATTTTATCGATGTGCCGGGCTATAGCTACGATATCAGAATATGTTCTAAAGTTAGTGAGGCTATCAAATTAATGGCATAGTAAAAAAGGGGGGTAGAGTCATGTCTGGCTCTACCTCTTTTACTCCATTTCCTGGGCGTCCCTTATTCGTTCGGAATGCCCGATTTATGGGCTACAATTTCGCTTGAAAACATTTAGACACTTGCTTGATTCAATCGAGCGATCACAGAGGGATTCAACTCAATCGTTGTCGCTTCGATCAATTCGTTTAATTGCTCAAGATTCGTGGCGCTGGCAATCGGGGCCGTAATGCTCGGATTAGAGATCAACCAGGCGAGCGCAACCTGTGCGGGAGTCATGTTATGTTCTTGCGCGACGCTGTCCAGGGCCCGGATGATTCTGAATCCCCGCTCGTTGAGATATTTTTTGACAAACTCGCCGCGAGCGCTATTTGTCAGATCGTCTTCGGATCGATACTTGCCGGTGAGAAACCCGCTGCCCAGGGAAAAGTAGCTGATCACACCTATTCCCTTTTCCCGGCATAGCGGTTCGAGCTCCTTTTCATAATCGTCGCGGTCATAGAGATTGAATAAAGGCTGCAGGCTCTCGTAGCGGGGATAGCCGGTTTGTTCGCTGACCTCCAGTGACTGCGCCAGACGCTCTGCGCTGTAATTGGACGCACCTATTGCCCTGATTTTTCCCTGTTTGATTAATTGGCCATAGGCTTCCAGAGTTTCTTCCAGAGGGGTATCCGGATCGTCGGCGTGTGACTGGTACAAATCAATATAATCCGTCTGCAAACGCCGGAGGGAAGCCTCGACCGCCTGCAGTATGTAGGTTTTTGAAAGGCCCTGGAGATTCGGTCCCATTTCTTTTCCAACCTTGGAGGCGATGATAACCTTCTCGCGCTTTCCGCTGTGCTTCAACCATTTGCCGAGAATCGTCTCTGATTCGCCCCCCTTGTGACCCTCAACCCAGGTTGAATACATGTCCGCCGTATCAATCAGATTAAAACCGGCGTCAACAAACGCATCGAGCAACGCGAACGAAGTGGGCTCATCTGCCGTCCAGCCGAAAACATTGCCGCCAAATGCCAATGGCGCAACTTCCAATCCGGAATTACCGAGCTTACGTTTTTCCATGAGTTGATTCCTCCTGCTGCTGGTTTATATTTTTGATATTCGCATTTCAAACAATAAGGCGACCCGGGCGGTTTGACAATGGGAGCAAGGCATTATTTTTCAAGCAATAAACGGCGCCGGGCACCTGGTGCCTATACCTTCTTCACCCTGCAGGGATAACCCTTGATGGGCAGGGACCCGCTGATGGGATCGATGTTTTGGGTTTCGTACAGCAGGTTGACATTTGCTCCCTTTGAGGAATAGGGGTCATATCCGGGAAGGTCCAGGGCTTCACAGGCCTGCCACCACCCGTTCTGGGTGCAGACCACATCAGGAGAAATATCGCCGGTAATTCTTGCAGTCAGTGTAATGCTTCCGTGGGGCGTCTCCAGGAGCACCGCATGTCCATCCTGAACGCCCAATGCTTGGGCCCTTTTGGGGTTGATTTCCAGATAGGGGTGGGGAACGCGTTTTCTCAGAGAAGGGATGGAGCGATGCTGGGAATGGGAGTACTCCACCACCTTGCTGTTGATGACCAGAAGCGGGTACTTCTCTCTGATATTCTCCCCGGGGAAGCAGGCAGAGAGAGGTTCCTTCCAGCTTGGCAGGGGATCATGCCCCCCTTCCCTGAGGGGAATGGAGTACAACTCCACCCTTTTTGACGGCGTGGGCAGACCCACGAAATGGCCTGCATCGTCCTTTTTCGCATACTTCTGATATTCCATGTTCAGGTCAATGGTGACGGGCCCCGGGTTGGCCTTCAGTTGCGCAACCGTGACATTGGAAGGTGCGAACTGGTAGTTGAATCCCGCCTCAATATCTCCGTCCCAGAAGGCAGCTCCCTTTCCCAGTCGCCTTGCCAGTTCAAACATGATCTGCATGTCCGGCCAGGACTCATGCTGCGGAGGTACCACTGCCGGCCGCAGCTGAATGTATCCCTTGTCGCCAAACGGGCCGATATTGCCCCCCACGTGCCAGCTCTCCCAGGAACTGGCAGCGGGCAGTACGAGGTCTGCAAGCGCCGCCGCCGGTGAGAGAAAGAGTTCGGACTCCACGTGGAAGTCCAACCGGGAAAGGGCCTCTCTGGCCAGTCTGCTGGGGGCATTGGACATAATAATGTTTCCGCCAAAACCGATGAGGCCCTTCACCGGATAGGGTTTTCCCGTCAGGATGGCCTTGTACACCTCATAGGCCTGGGTGCTCTTGAATGTCCCGCAAGGGCCCAGGGGCCGTTCGCGAAAGCCCAGACGGCGTTCATCCCCTTCGATGCTCAGCATATCATGCCCGAGCACGGGGTTGGCAGCGAGCCCCCCTAGAACCGTATTCCCCCCGGGTGTGTCAAAGTTGCCGGTCAGGGCATAGAGCACACAAACGGCGCGGTTGGTCTGGGTCGCATTGATGTTCTGCTCGATACCGTTCCATGAATACCAGCATGCCGGTTTGATCTTTGCAAGCATCCTTGCCGCTTCCCGTATCTTGTCCCGGGGGATCCCGGTGATGGACTCTGTCTCGTTGAGAGAGTATTGGGAAACCGACTCGCGCAAAAGGTCAAACACGGTCCTGCATTGGGCGTCTTTACCGTCGGCCGTCTTCAGATGAAAAGCGCCCTCCAGGAGCGTCCTTTCCGTGAGAGGCGAACCGGGGAAATATGGCTGCGGGTCTCCGATTCCTGCCTGCATCATGGCATAACTTGAAGGATCCCCCCCTGGAGCGAGTGTATCCCCCATGAGGAAATTTCCTGTATCGCCTCTTACAAGGAAAGGAGCGGTCGTCCAATCCCTTACAAATTCCAAATCATAGAGATCTTCCCGGATCATCTCATGGATCATCCCCAGGGCCAGGGCACCGTCCGTTCCCGGCCGCACCTGCAGCCACAGGTCGGCCATGGCCGCAATTTCGGTCCTGCGCGGATCGATCACGATCAGCTTTGCCCCGTTATCCAGGCCCCGCTTTATGAATGGGAGCAGGGAAGAACGGGTGGCATGGGTATTGCTCCCCCAAATCAGAATGCAGGCGGATCTGTCAAATTCCGCCCTCCCGGCTGAATGCATTCTGCCAATATTTCCATAGGTATAGGCAGAACCGCAATCCCGGTGCCACTGGCAGATATGGGTTGTGGCCACGTTGTTGGGGGTGAGTAGGGCATTGGCAAAGCGGGTGACCCACAGGCCCAGTTCCCCCATGGGCGAGCCCGCCGGGCCGCTGCGGGTCACGGCGATGGCCTCGTCACCATAGGTCGTCTTGACCTCCTGGATTTTCTCGGCAGCGATTCCCAATGCGTCGCCCCAGGTGATCCTTTCCCACCCTGGATCGGGATCGCTCTTGGGCCTGGTCCTGCGCATTGGATACTGGAGGCGTTGACGGTTGTAGACCAGTTCCGGCCCGGCCAGTCCCTTTGGACAAAGACTGTGGCCGAGGGGATGGTCCTTGTCCGGTCTGACTTCCACAAAAACTCCGTTTTTCACGACGGAGACGGTTGGACACCAACCCGAGCACTGGGAACAGTAGCCTCTGATTTCTTTTTGTGAGTTCATCCTTTTTCCTTTGACAGATTTTGTAATTGTTAAATACAAAATGGACGATAATCGTATCACTTAAAACAGTTTTTGCGATCAGGGTCAATAGTGCCTGAGCGGACACTTTACTCTTAGAACGTTACAATTTTGAAGGGCGGTCAATATGCTTAAAAGAATTGTCGTATTGACACTATCCATTTTATGGTGCGCTTCTATTTCATTTGCTGACGGCAGGGAAGAAATTGAAAGTATGCGTACTGAAAAATGGGGGTCGAATCATCAAATGCGGGCTGAGTGTATTGAAACTCAACTTTCTGCAGCTGAGTTCTGGATCAAAACGATCAATTATGGAAAAAGATAATTGAGTACCTCACAGATCTGTTGTGAATACGCATAGTTAAGAAATCTAATACCGCAATTTAGATCTGAGGCAGGTGCAGTTCGTCTATATGGTGTTTATTTTGCCTGACAAAGTGATTCACGTAAGGCGGAACCGCATTGTGGCCTAAATAGCTTTTAAAATCTGCATCGATTTTTTCTTTGGAAATCCTGGCAACCGGCCAGTCCTCCGCAGATTTACAGAAAACATCGTATTCGCTGTGTCCGGTTACGCGCGAAATTTTGTAGAGGTAATATTCCATCGATTCCTGGTGTTTGCGGATTTGCTTATTATTTAATTTATGCAGGCCAACTATTCCGATAACCGCCAGCAGGATCATGCACAGGTTGCCGATTCCATTTACAAAAAGGTCAATCATCGTTTTTTCTCCTAAAGTACTTTCCTCAATGTATTTATCGGCAAAATCGTTCATATCCTTTAGAAGTGGTTTCAAAACCCCATCTAGTGTCCGATGGCTGCGTTGCCAACCGACTCAAAATGCTCACATACTGCCGTATATGCTGCGCTTTTGACTCGGCTTGCGCCTTGCCCTCGAACACAATCTGAGGTTTTGAAACCACTTCTTTATTTTTGAGCAGGGTAGTCATGTAAATGAGGACATTCATATATTAAATTGGGGCAAAGGGTTGACATTTATATTTCATTTCTTATTTTAGATCTTCGGTGCCGCGGAAGCTGAGTTGATTTATCTGATCTGATATTATGCACCATACGGGGTGGCTTTTCGGAGCCACCCCTTTTTATTTGGAATAGAGGACGGTCACGAAAAAATGCATATTTTGGATCGCCCTTGCCAAGGCTTCCAATGGCGCACCTGCCGGGTCATATGCAGCGTTCATAAAAAAACGGATTCAGTAAATTGCTGAATCCGCAAGTGAAAAATAAAGATGGTGCCGAAGGCCGGACTTATCAAATAATTAATAATTACAACAAGTTAGTGAATTGCATGTGAGTTTAAACGAGTTTTTGTTCGTTCCTGGCCGCATATTCGCATATCAACTGCATATGAATCCAATATTCCTTAAAACGCCATTTTTAACCCTAAAATGGCGGCGCTAAGATAAAAAGTCGACCTCATTTTTAGCGCTTTTTCCGGATTATAAATTACTTGCTGTGGTCCGACCCCCCTGGGACGATAAAATTCTTATTTTCACTTGGTTCAACCATTTGTGTAAATGTGGACATTCATATATTCATATTTGGGAAAAATCTATTAATTTAGGATTATACCTAAAGCAAGCATAGACGCCTGGCGTCATTATGCTGCTTGGCTCTGGCCGACAAACTTCGGGTGCCTTGCACCATATCATCGTGAGCGGCATTGAGAGAAAGAGCATCTTTAAAGATGATATGGCTGGCATCCGTGGGCGGAAATCAATGATATCAAAAGGATTGTGTAGTAGTTATTGGGCGTGTAAAAATAATAATCAGAGTTGCTGGTTTTATGGCCGGGTGAAAATATGAGAATGCGACGGGCGTCCCCAACATCCCAACATCTTTGGCTTGCTGCCCATTAAAACGGTGGTTCGGTTTTTTCACAAACAAGGTCATGCTTTAAAAACACCTCAACGCTGGCCCGATAAACAAGATGAGCAGTTGCGCGAAGCTTTTTTACAAGAGCTCAAGCAACTGTTGGACCAACCCGATGTAGACATATGGTTTGCCGACGAATCCGGCTTTGAGGGTGATCCCCGTCCTCGAAAACGTTGGGACAAAAAGGGATCAAAAACCCGCGTGACGAAAAATGGTGGCCATTTGCGCATGAATGTAATCGGCATGGTTTGCCCGCGCACCGGCCAGTTTTTCGCCATTGAAGCTTCTCATTCTGACTCGGCTACTTTTCAAGCATTTTTAGATGAAGCTGATAAAATGATTTCTTTTCATAGAAACACCAATATTTTGATTATCGATAATGCCACATGGCACCGTCGCAAAGCCACCAATTGGCACCGCTGGCAACCAAAGTACTTACCACCCTATTCGCCCGACTTAAATCCGATCGAGCGAATCTGGCTGACAATGAAAGCACGCTGGTTCAATAACTATGTCTGTAAAAATGAAGAAAAATTATTAGAGCGTTTGGATCAAGCTATCTTAGACGTTATTAATAATCCCAAAAAGACTCAAAAAACTGCCCGTATCGGAACGTTAATATGACAAACGCTCTAATCTCAACTTTGCTGTTAACCTTACAGTTGAAGCAAAATGGTATTAATACTTATTCAATTATTCAACTTAAATTCATTTCTTATAGATAGTAATTTAAATTTGTGGTCGATTTAATTTTTAGAATGTAACTCATTGTATTTTCAATAAATTTTTCTTGACTTTCTTGATTTCCATATATAGTAAAAGATTAACTAATCCGGGTATGTGACCACCATTACATTCTCAAACTGCTTTCCAGTCGATAACAGATCTCTATCGAGTAAAATTCATCATTCTTCTGTCCCTACTACTGATTAGATAGTGACAACTGAACTTTTACCTGTGCCCTAAATGTTTTTGATCAATTATTAAGATCACCCCGCTGACAATTTTTCTATATCGTTAAATTACATTCTTTCAAATTTTTATAGCTTAATTAGTCACAACAAAGGAGCGGTTAAGGATGACTTTCCCTATCATTTTAGCTCATGGGGTTTGCCGTTTTGATAAGGTTTGGGCCGACTCATTGAATATCGACAACAATGATGATTCAAAGCTGGATAATTTGCATTACTTTAAAGGCGCCCGGACCATGTTGAAGGAAAAAGGATTTGTTGTTTACCATTCGAGTGTCAGCTGGGCGGCAGATGTTAATACACGTGCTGAAGATCTTAAAGAAAATGTTTTGGGTGTTTTGAAAAAAGAAGATTGTGAAAAGGTCAATATCATTGCGCACAGCATGGGGGGGCTGGATGCACGGCATATGATATTCAATGACCGCCATTCTGGTGTAATTCATAAACAAATAGCCTCATTAACAACCATTTCAACACCACACGAAGGCTCGCCTTTTGCAGATTGGGGCATAGACTACCTGCCACATGTCATTCCGGTAGCTCAAAAACTGGGCTTAGAGTTAAACGCATTGATGGATCTCAGGACAGATCGATGCAGAGAATTCAACTCCAACGCGGAAGTTGCAGACTTCGAGCAAAATTGTGAGAAAAATATTTTATTTCAAGCATATGCAGGCAAGCAAGATTTCTGGTCAATATTTGACTCCTTAAAACTACCATTTTACATCATCGAAAAGGAAGAAGGTGATAACGATGGTCTGGTTTCAGTTGAGTCTGCCAGATGGCGCGATAGATATTTTAAAAGCGTCTTAGAAAACACCGACCACCTGAACGAATTGGGCTGGTGGGACCCAGCGCAAATGTATTGCGGTGAAAGCGAGAGTGATTTGCTGGAACGTATTCACAGATTTTATTTAGATGTATCTAAGGATTTGCCATAATACAGACTTAAGGTTTTGGCAAGAATGCCGCTGAATTTGGAAATTGGGTGGCTGGAAATTATCACTGATTCGAAATCTAAAGGACATAAACCGCAAAAACAATATTTGCTGGAGTAGCAATAAGATAGAAGAAAAATACGCAAACTACGTCAAAGTAGGCCACCATCCTTTCGAATTTGGGCTCAATTTCGGTCAGTATTGCTCCGAAATCGACAGGGCGGAGCTATATACCGGAATCATCGCAAGCCCCTGTTAGCCTGAAAATTTTTTTCACGCCGAACATTTTATCTTTTAATTTTCAGCTATAAAAATGAACCTCTGCCTGTCCTGCCAAAATCCGCATCTCCCGGAGTCGGGTTTTTGGATTTAACTTGTAAGAGCTTTAGGGAATGAAAACAACTGTGATTTATGTTTACCAGTAGGATCAACTTTTAATTTTGCCATTGTACTTAAAATGAAAGGACAAAAAAAATGAAACGAGCACTCCACATCGGAATAAATGACTACCCGGGTACCGGAAGCGATCTCTCCGGCTGCGTTAATGACGCCAATGACTGGAGAGACACTTTGGAAGCGCGCGATTTTAATACAACTTCACTTTTCGATGAGGAAGCCACCAAGAGCAACATGCATGAGGCCATTTCGAAAATCGTGGGCGACACAGGTCGGAACGATATCGCTGTCATAACGTACTCGGGTCACGGCACCTGGGTGCCGGATGATGACGATGACGAGGTGGACGGGCGGGATGAAGCGCTGTGCCCGTATGACATCACCCAGGGCCGGATCCTGACAGATGACGAGCTATATGAGATCTTCAGCGAAAGGAAGCGGGGGGCGAGAATCATTGTCATCAGCGACTCGTGCCATTCAGGGACTGTGACCAGGGCGTCCAATTTTATGCCGGGCACTGAAAGCGAATCATGGAATTTTCAGAAGATCCGGTTTCTGGCACCCGAATTTTACATCAAAGATAATGCGGCACGCTTAAGGAGGGCTCGGCAAGTTGAGAAGATTAAAGCCAGAGGGAAAATCAGGGCCGCGTCCGTACTTGTTTCCGGTTGCAAGGACGAGGAGTACAGCTATGATGCCTGGTTCAATGGCAGGCCAAACGGCGCATTTACCTATGTAGCGCTGCAAACCCTTAAAGGCCTGCCGGACACCGCCACATACAGGGACTGGCACAAAGAGATTCGCAAACTATTGCCCCACGTTAACTATCCCCAGACACCTCAGCTCTCCGGCTCCTGGCGCCAGCGGTCAAAGTGGCAAGTCTTTGCAGAGTAAACAAATTAGGCTCGCTAAAGCTTCAGGTAAAACAATTCCGACGTTAGCCGAACCTCTCGGTAAAATTTTAATTGCATCATTCGTTTTACGAATTAATTATTACTTAATAATAAGCGGGAAAAAGGAGAATACTTATGAGTGATCATATGGATGCTCGCGTTTTTCTATTGCTGATGGCGGCGAGGATGGTGGGAGACTATTTATACTCCTGGGGCGGTGAGGAAGCCGAAGAAGGCGGATTCGACTGCAGTGGTTTTGCTTCCGTTGCGCTGATGCAGACTGCCAGAGCCTGGCCAAAATTGTATGCAGGTGGGCGTTCCACCGCCCAGGGTATATATACGTATTTTAATAAAAGAGGATGCCCGGATATAACCAAACAGAGCGATCTCAAGCCCGGGTGTCTTGTTTTTTACCGTCGCCCGCAAAAGCGAATCCATCATATCGCCATCCACGCCTCGAATGTACCGCCGCTTGTGCAAAAACAGGGCAAGCTCCCGGTCGGGCCCGTGGCCTTTGAATCGGGTGGCGGCGGGAGCAAAACAACATCTCCCCGGGCAGCCCTGCGACGCTCCTCGGGTGTAAGGCTTACCTCCAGCGATTACCATGGTCAGGGTGTTCAGTGGGTGGCAAAAGACCCTTTTATCCTCATATCATAGCACCATTTACAGGACGCTCCAACCACATTTGGTATTCATCGAATTCCCTGTAGCATCAGGGATTTCCTTCTTAATGCCAAACAATCTCACGAATTTTGTGCGTTATTCGATCTCCATAAGATTGTCGCCTAAAACACTTTCGCTTCACATCAAGAAAGGAGTATGCCATGTCAGTACAAACTTTTCATGAGTTGCATGTTGTCTCTGATCTTCACTTTGGCGGCCAACCCGGATTTCAGATTTTTCGTCAAGGAGATACTTTAGCCAGCTTTATCAGAAAGTGCGCCCAACCGTCCGATCGGAAAATCGGCGTCGTATTTAACGGCGACATCGTCGATTTTTTGGCCGAAGCACCGGCAGTTTATCTCGATCCCCAAAACGCAATTGATAAACTCGAACGCATATTTTATGAGGATGTGGCATTTTCCGGCGCATGGTCCGCGCTTCAGGAATATGTGGCTCAACCCAACCGTCAACTTATTCTCGTTTTGGGGAATCACGACGTTGAACTTGCCCTGCCCCACGTAACCGAATGGATTCTTGAAAAACTCTCCCGAAAGGATTCGGCAGCGCGGGGGAGAGTCACTACCTGTTTTGATGGCGCTGGTTTTCCCTGTTCGGTCGGCAATAAGCGCGTTTTTTGCATCCATGGCAATGATGTTGACATCTGGAACATGGTTGATCACAAACAACTCCTCGACTTAGCATTCGCGATAAACACTAACGAGGAACCTCCAGAATGGGATCCTAATGCCGGAACCCGTATGGTCATCGACGTTATGAATGCGGTTAAACGCGATTATCCTATTGTGGATTTATTAAAACCGGAGGTTGAGGCTGTTGTGCCGATTCTTTTGACGCTGGATCCGGGTCGCCTCAAAGAAATCGCCAAAATTCTAAGCATCGCGGCCTATCTGACAAGGGATATCGTGCGGAATGCTTTTGAGGGTGTGCCCGCTGAAAATGAAATGGTAGAGAGCCCGGTAACTGAAAAAGAGGTGATGGCAGAATTTTTTAATAAATATTTTGAATACCAGATAGACGAATCCACAGAGACACAAACAGATGAAGAATTGCCTGGTCCACTTGATTACCTGCCGGCCTTCTTTAGTAGTAAGAAAAAAAAGGTCGAGAAATTAAGAAAGGCCCTCAAGAATAATTTAGAGGGCGACCAATCTTTTGAGATAACTCAAGAAGATAAAATGTTTGATAAAATGAAAAAGGAAATAGGCTCTAATATTAACTATCTGATAACCGGTCATTCGCATAAGGAAAGGGCGATCGCAAGAAAAGCACCTGATTGTTATTATTTCAACAGCGGTACCTGGATCCGGCTGATCCGGTTGACGGAAGATGTTCTTGGAAATTCCGATGAGTTCGCCCGTGTATATGCTGCTTTTGAAAGTGGGTCCATGGAACAATTGGATGCAATAAATGATCTGGGGCCATCGCATGATCAACCCCTTGTGATGCTAAGGCCCACAGTTGTCTCTATTGTTGAAAAGGATGGAGAGACGTATGGCGAATTGCGTCATGCTAATCCGGACGGATCACTTAAGCCTGTCGAAAACACGCGGCTGCCAGCGAATTAAATTATGAATATTATACGCAACGTAATTCTCATTTTTGTACTATTTAAGATCCAAACAAGTCAAAATGGTGTAACACATATGAAATGGCTCCAAAGTCAAAGAGCCTCAGCTCTATAAGTATCAGTTTCGCGGCCTAAAAAGCCGCAGTGAGAAAATAGGAGGCTATATCATGACAATAGAAATAGACAAATTTACCCATGAGCTTGATGATGCTGTTAGAGCACTCGACAGGGAGAAGGCCACAGAGCTTTGTGATGAGCTGGTCATTGAAATGGAAAGCGCGTCTTTGGAAATCTCCGCCAAGGATATGAGCAAGGTGCTTAAACATCTGCGTCGAAAGCGTTTTTTTTGGCTGTTAGAGCGTGTTGCCAAGGCCTATCTAACCAAAATTAGCGGCGATCAGGAACCGCCAGAAATTCACCTGCAGCTCATTCAGGCACTTATCGACCGAAAATATTTGATAGAAGCTGAAGACGAGCTGCTAAATCTCGTCGACATTCAACCGATAGACGCTAAAGCTGGGACAGAGGCACGCGGGCTTCTGGGGCGCGTTTACAAACAGGCATATGTCAATGCTCGCTCGCGAAGGAACAAGGCGACTACTCGCCGACTGCGAAAAGCTGTCAAAGCCTATCTGCCGGTATACCAGAATGATCCTGACAAAAACTGGTGGCATGGCATAAATGTGGTTGCTTGCTTGGCTAGAGCGGAAAGAGACAATATTCCCAAATCGGATCTGGCGGATGCTGACATCGATTGGAGAGACATGGCACAAAAAATTCTCCAGATGGTGGGATCGATTAGCAGGGATTCAGACGATTACACCTGGTCGACCGCAACAGCCATGGAAGCGTGTATTGCTTTGGGGAATAACGAAGATGCAAATAAATGGTGTGAAAGATATATCAGCGCACCTTGGTCGGATGTTTTTGAGCTGGGTTCGACGGAGCGTCAACTGCGCGAGGTTTGGGAACTGGATGAAAGAGATACTCCCGGGGCCGAGGTACTTCGCATCATTCAAGGACGCTTAGGCCGAATTGGCGGAGCAATGGAGTTTTCGGAAAGCCCAAGGTCACTGATGCCGACAGATGAGCTGACCTTCCAAGCAACGCTTGGCTCCGAATCTGCAGTATCTGTTAAATGGATAAATACTCTAAGCATTCGTGCCAATTCAGTGGCAAAGATTACCAAAGAAATAGACGACGCGACGGCCGGTACGGGATTTTTCATTAAAGGCAGCGATATCAATGACTCCTGGGATGAACAATTTGTACTGATGACCAACGCGCACGTATTGACTGAAGACGGAGATGGTAGTGCCATCCGTGCATCAGATGCTCGCATTCGACTGACCCGTTCACTACCTTCAAAACTATTTAAAGTTCGGAAGGTACTCTGGTCAAACAAGCAGCTTGACACAACCATTTGCGCTGTTGATTTGCCCGAGGACGAAGCTTTCAAGAATTTAGGGCTTC
Organism: Desulfobacterales bacterium; assembly: GCA_030145015.1. Next base: position 6,901 of record JAQYWI010000081.1, on the reverse strand, counting down.
CAGTGGGGCGCACCAATGACCTGCGCCAACAAGACACCAAATCAAAACCGCGGCTTTATGTTATTGGCCATCCATCTGGAGCAGCCCTTAAAATTTCGCTGTTCGACAACCATCTCATTGAAATTGCGGAAAAAGAAAACAGACTTCGCTACCGATGCCCCACAGAAGAAGGAAGCTCAGGATCCCCGGTGCTCTCTGAGGATCTTGAGGTAATAGCCGTTCATCACGCTACCCTCAATGATGGGACTGCCAATCAAGGCGTCTTGTTGGATGCTATTCGGTCACAACTGCATCTCGAAGTCGGTGTATGAATGCCTGGACCGGGAATGAGATAGATCAACGGCTGACATCACCAAAAAAAATAAGAACTTGATTTTCGAAAGGAGGACATATGTCAACGGAACTGAATCATATTCTTAAAAATGAGGAGCTCGTCGAACAGTTAATGACTCACCTGGATTCGGACGAGGCCGGCGAGGAACTTGAAAAAGTTAAGATTGACACCGGCCGACTGAAAGGCACGGTTGAAAAATTGGCAGAAGGTTTGGAGTCCGACGTCAGTGTTGATGAGGAGGCGATTATTCGAAAGTTTGGTCGACCGGTTCTCTATATTCAAGATGGCAAAATCCAGGAGCCCGTTTTACCCCTATGGAAAGAACGATTGGCAGGGGCCCGGGAAAACCTGGAGCGCATTATTCCCAGCATCGGCCGGGTCGAGCTAAGAGGGCACCCCCGATATCCATGGGTCGGCACGGGATGGCTGGTTGCTCCGCGGGTCATCGTCACCAATCGTCACGTAGCGGTTACCTTTGGCCGACATACTCCGGAAGGGTTTCAGTTTCGACTCGATCCGGTTGGGAAACAAATTCGGGCGCGAATCGATTTCTATGAGGAATACGAACGAACGCACGAAAGCGAGTTTCAGGTTAAAGAAATCTTGCACATTGAAGAGGAGGAGGGGGGCAGACCCGATATGGCTTTCTTGAGGGTTGCACCTCGTGACCTTGATGATAACGAGTTGCCAAAGCCCGTGGCCCTGTCTGAAAATGATCCGCAGCCCGATCTGATCGTTGGAGCTGTCGGTTACGCCGCGTGGGATGGCGAAAGAAACGACCGCAAGGTCATGGATAGAATTTTTGAAGGCGTCTACGAGGTGAAACGACTACATCCTGGCGAAATTATGGAAACGCATGAGCTTTACGTTAATCATGACTGCTCGACACTTGGCGGCAATTCCGGATCTGTGGTACTGGACTTTAAGACCGGAAATGCGGTCGCCCTTCACTATGCGGGCCGATACAACAATAAAAACTACGCGGTCAAAGCCAGCACGATTCGGGAAAAACTCAATGAGCTCAATATTGATCCGGAGGTTGGCGTCTGAAATCTGTGTTAAGGGAGTATGCACCTGTCAAGCATATTTTAAGAAGCAGCGTGCAAGCGGTAGAGCGTAAGTTGCAGCCGTTGTGGCAAATGATATTTGGTATTAATGTACAATTGATGATTTCGTGATATCTAAACAAAGGACTCAATGAGTTTGCCAGACTTGAGGAGATAGGTGATGTCCGGTGTGTTTATTAGCTACCGCCGTTTGGACAGTGGAGATTGGACCAGGACACTAGCTGACCATCTCAATATGCGCTTCGGAGACACGCTTGTATTTATTGATCTGGATGATATCAAGATCGCAGCGGAATGGATGCAGGAAATCCGGAAGGCAATTGCGTCGGCTGAAGTTTTACTTGCCATTATTGGCCCCAGATGGTTAAAGATTGGAAAAGAGAAAGGACGCCTGCATGAACCTCTGGATGTCCTGCGCACGGAAATTGAAATGGCACTCAGCCGAAGAATGCCGCTTGTTCCTGTTCTAGTGGGGAATACAGCTGTGCCGGAAAAAGAGGAACTTCCTGACTCGATTGCGGATATATTGAAATGGCAGGCAGTGTCTTTAAGAGATGGGAACTGGGGCTCCGACGTTGAGCGACTCATTTGGCGCATTAGAGAAGTTATTAGCCCTACTAAAAATGAAGAAGTCTCATTACTTCAAGTCCACCAGAAGCTGGACAAGGAGCAGCAGGTCTATTTCAAGCTTCTAAACGGTCATAAAGCTTCCGAAGCTCTGGGGAATGCTCACAAATCTTTGGAGTTCCTTAACCAGGTGTCACCGCATTATCCCCAGGATCCATACTTGCAGGTGGTAAGAGGGTATTTGCATAAAAATGAGGCCATGGCACTTATCCGCTTGAGACGACCCGAGGAAGCCAAAGAGGCTCTTATTCAGGCGGATCGTGTCTTTTTCACAATTCGCCGGGAGGGAGAATGGCGCATGGCCAGTGCTTTTAATGGTACGGGAAGCGTTCGACTGGTTGACGGCCAATATAAGGAAGCCTTAAAATACATTGATCGCGCTTTAGAATTTGTACCAGAATATTGGGCAGCGCAGGAGGATCGGAAGACAGCACTAAGATATTTGAAAAGATAGCGCATTACCTAAAATATTTTTCTCTAATGGACATATGGAAACAGTGCATTTTAGAAAGGAGCTATTATGACTTACACCCCTGACCCAATTAACACTGCGGGTATTGAGCTTAGCTCTGCTCTGAGTGAACTCGTTGAACGTCTTGCAGAAAACAATCACGATCACTGGGCTTTGCAACGCATAACGGAAGATTGGCGCTATGGACCTCAGCGAGACGACAAAGCGAAGACGCACCCGGATCTCAAACCGTACAAAGAACTTCCGGACTCAGAGAAGGAGTACGACCGAATATCAGTTGTCCAAACACTTAAGGCCATTGTTGCTTTAGGATACAGAATTGAAAAAGATTAGCTTCAACCTTAAAGAAAAAAACTTCGCGTTTATCATACTGAGGTTAGTTGGAGTGTAAATGTTAATACCTGGGCAGAAGATATAGAAGGAACAACTTTAAGATTTTAGCGGAAACAAATACTGAAAAGAGTCGATATTATATCTCATTACATAAGCAGCATAAAGATTTTTCAAAAGTTTTTAAAAGGGAGTAATGATCCAACATTCGTAATCATATAAACCATTCCATACAATTTCAACACTAAATCAGGGCTCTCCTGTTGCAGTTTGAAATACAGTAAACTTTTCACATGTCATTTTTAAATTGTTAAAAGGCTATGTTATTCTTAAAATCAATTAGAAATCTCATTACAGATCGCTACAGATGATTTGAGTCAATTATGTTTTTCAGGACTAATGCCGGGCATAATCAATTTTGTGGTTCTTTTGATCTGCTTAAGCTTCATTAATAAATATTCTGTTCTTTATATTTTCAAGTAACTAAATTAAGGAAAGGAGAAATAAATGGCAACTCTATGTTTATCAGATGAAGGCTTGGAAGCATTCGAAGAAATGACAATAGATGAATCCGATGCCAAATTTAAAGAGGAATCCCTTGTTCAACCGACAAGTAACGGACAGCGTATTGGTTTTACTGAAATTGGTTTCGCCAAACCGATCGCCATGCATATTGAAAGAGTCTATACTGGCAAACATCCGAAACTTGGCTGGAAAAGCAAAAAGGATATGCTTATCACTACAGCTTATAAAAGTGAAAATATTGTAGGTGCTAGTCCAAGGTCGTTTAATTGGATAGAGAAAGGAATTAAAAAAGCGAACAGAAGTTATACTACTGTTTCGGCAACCCAGGAAGGAACCAACCTCGTATATGCGAAGCCGGCTGTAAATAAGGATGCTATCATTTTAACAATTGATCTTTCGTTTGATGATTTCGACGATAGCCTGCTGGATATCTTTTCAAAAATATTAGGCTCGGCTGGGGTAATTCCTGCGTTTTCAGCTTATTCTCCATATCTTTTGGTGGCAGGAAAATTAGCTAATTTAGGAAAAGAAATAGGGAACCGGATTTTAGATAGTAAACCCGAAATTTCGCTCGATGCAAAACTGTACTTTCGTCGCGCTGGGAAAATTCCAGTCAAAGAAGGGAAAATTGCTATCGTTTCAGAAGAATTCGCAAGTCCTGCGAAAAACACGTTTACGATTAGCGATGATGACAAATTAATAGATAAAAATTCAGGAGAAGAGTATAAAGGACAGCAACCTTATGTAATTCTATCTCTCGATGGTGCGCCGCTTTCAAATGAGCTTCAAGAATTTTCGCCTACCCTTGCGAGTGCGGCACAGCTAAAGCGATTTTTAACCGTGAAAGACGGGGAAGATACGGATGCGGATATTATAATTGACGCACTTAAACTATACAATGATTACAAATTTAGAATGGAGGCTGAGGAACTAAAAGAGTTGCTCGGAAAGCCGGATTTGAGCGAGAAAGAAACACAGCGAATTACAGAGGAATTAAATGCAATAAAGCAAAACATAATGAATGATGTTTTGCGGCCATCTTAGTATTAACATTTAATAATACAAAATACGGTGGATGAAGCAGAGTTAATATTGCCCGTGTATATCGCAATTTAGATACAAGATGAAATCTTTTTGGGCGAATGTCTAAATTTCGCAACCGGAGGTGAAACGTCGACGAGTTGCGAAAGATAAAAGCTAATCACACTACTTTTTAGGTCCGATAAAGAATCAAAATATCATGATGGTAATATCCCTATAAATAAGGAGGAGCATTATGAACGAAATCACGGTACAGGATCCACCGAACAGACTAACTCAAGTCTTACGGATTTTTATCAGTCACAAAGGCAAAGATAAAGAAGCCGCGGAAAAAATAACGGACGCACTTGAGTTGTATGGCGCAGCAAATATTAAAATATTTGTTTCCGAGAGAATTAGCCCCGGTGTGCCTTGGGCTGATGAAATATTTGATAAACTAAAAAAGGCAGACTGGCTTCTTCTTCTTTATACGGATCCGTCTGAAGAATGGGATTGGTGTTTGTTTGAGGCCGGATTTTTCGCTAGATCTATAAAAGGTACAGAAAAGCGATTGACATGCCTGCATACTTTAGAAGATCCGCCGCCCATGCCAGTCCAGGGATGGAAAACGGTTCCGGTAACCGATGGGAAAGAAATGGAAAGATTTCTTAAATTCCTTTACAGGGACATAAATCCTAAATTAGCTGAGTCAAAAGAGAAGCTCCAAGAGTTGGCGGATCTGATTGCAAAATCCTTCCAACTAAAAGTAAGGCGCAAGATCAAGAGCAAATGGTACACACGATATGTAACCTTATCTATAAATGCTGCTCAGGTTAAAGAATTAATAAAAACCGGCAGGGTGCCAAACGACGTTTTGTGTGGTTTGAAAGAAAATGAATCTCTGTATATCTTTGGGTATGGAACTGGAGATTGCACAATGGAGAAATTAGAGGAAGGACTTGAAAAACATTACAAAGATTCGTGGCTTAAAGCCTTAGGTGAAAGCCTGCGTGCGGCAGCCTTGAATAAGACCCCGTTACCACGAATCCCCATTCTTTATTCCTCGAGCATCGAAAGGAGCTACCATGTCGTTTTGCATAGTTCTCATCATTTCAGTGATGGTGCATTGGAATTTTATCTTCTTTTTATTGAGAAAATTCCTGAAAATGAGATAGAACAGGGTCGTGAGCTTCAGAGATTGGGAAATATATTGAAACTGGGGAGGGCATTTCGGTGGCAGATTTTAACCAAATTCCAGCGAGAGATTTCAGTCTTGATGAACGGAAAAGATAAGGAAAAGGAAATTGAGCATTGTTTTGAGAATCTCAGATTTTCCATGGATTGGGTAGTAGGTGAATCACTGCGCCTTGATATTTTGACGGGAGACGATGTCGTTAAAACCTTTATAAATGAAGAGGATATAAAAGTAATTGACAATGCCATGAAAAACATTTGGCCCAATGTTTTTGAAGACCTGTACGCAGGTATTGAAGAGACAGATCTCACCAAGGTGCATAATGCTCTTGAGGTAATGCTTGAAGCGAACAAAGACTATATGATTCGGGCGGCCCGCAGATATGCCGAATTGATGGAGAAATTACTTTAAGATCTTTGCCCTCGTATTTTATCACAATCAAGGATTCACATTAAATATAGAAAAATAGAACTGACGTCCTTTCTTTTCTCTTTTTTTTCCGGCATTTATTTTAAAAAAATCTGTACGTGATATGCAGATATGATTTTTAAAATAAAATAAGGTAAATGTTGTAAATTTTTATTCGCTTCCGTTAGTGAAGGGAGGTTAAAAAACATGTTTAAAGGATATTGCAAGATTGAAGGAATCGATGGAGAAAGCACCGATGAAGCGCATGAAAATTGGATCGAGGTCCTTTCCTACAATCACGGCATCACCCAAACAAGTACGATGCATTCCGGCGGCGGCGGTGGTGCGGGCAAAAGCACGCACGAAGATTTTATTATCGCCAAATCATTGGATAAAGCTTCTCCCAAGCTCGTCCTGGCGTGTTGTAATGGAGAACACATACCGAAGGTCGTATTGGAGCTGTGCCATTCCGGAGGCGAAAGACAAAAATTCATGGAATACGAAATGGAAGATGTCATCGTAGCTTCTGTCAGGCCGTGTGGCAGCACCAATGGAGAGAAACCCATGCCGGTGGAAGAAATCGCTTTCCGCTATGGAAAAATTAAATTTGTCTATACCATCTTTGACCCACAATCCGGTGCATCTGCAGGCTATGTCCAAACTCATTGGAATGTGAAAGAAAATAAAGGGGGGTAGAGCATTTTTGTGTGGAAAGCAACCTCGGAGGAAAGGCTTCCAGCAGGACCTGAAGCTTCGATCGGGAGGCTGGAAATGCAATAGAAAAATAAATAGAACCTCAAAATAATCTGAAAGGAGGATCAAATGGACTGGAAAGATGATGAATCACCAAAGAAGCTATAAGAAGCTCTAAAAAGTGGTGATTTGGAAGAGAGGGAGGGCCTGGTATCAGCTCTGTTGAAGTC
>JAQYWI010000247.1 GCA_030145015.1 Desulfobacterales bacterium | reverse complement strand
TGGCAATTGCGACTCTGGCGCCGGGAAAGTTAATCGAAGCTCACGTGGACCCCATGGAGGAAATCTATTTTGTGGTGAGCGGTTCCGGTGAAATGGGCGTGGATCCTGAAAGCCAACAAGTCGGACCGGGCGATGCCACCTGGATACCGACGGGATCAAGCCATTATCTTTTGAATAATGGAGAGGAGGATTTGGTGATTTTAGTTGTTGCGTCGAATAATTGGTAGGGGTTAGTTGCCCGTTGTTAGCGGTCAGTTGTAAATTCGCTAAAATTGTGATCAGAGGTCTCAATGATTTTCAACGGACAACGAACAACAAACAACAGACATTGAGCGAGACGCTCAATCAAGGTTTTTTGCGGGTATAGATTGTTTTGTACATATCGGGCATAACTGCCATACAGCCACTGCAGCCGGGCTCCTCATCGGCATGGAAAGGCTCCAGATGAACCTCCAGGCCGATGTCCTTATACATGTCAGCCATTTCGGATAGGCGGGGTTCATCATAGGTTGCCTGTCTTCTCCAGCCCTGACGGGTCAGTTCCCCCTGACGTGTCATGATCATCACGCGCCTTTATATTCGGGCTTCTTGCGGCCTAACGACGAAAGACCTTCCAGGGCATCGGCCGTGCTGAAAATATCTTTTGCGCGTCCGAGTTCAATTTCTACCGCCTCGGTCATTGATTTTCCGACCTGTTGATCGATGATTTCATCGGCGAATTTCAGGGCCAGGGGTGCTTTGTAACCTACGATTTTAGCAGTTTTAGCAGCGAGATCATCTGGTATTCCTTCGGGTTGCTGTCCGGCCAGCAGTCGGGCTACATTTTCGCTGCTGCATACCCGGGCCAATGGTTTAAACGCATCAGGGATTTCTCGTGGTCGGTATTTGTCCGGTTTTCCTTCTGATACGAGCGCACTTATGGTTGGCTCCACTTCAGCTGTCGCCACGAGACGGGTAACGATGCCGAGTGCCTGAGCGTCTTCTGCACTGATGGGGGCGCCGGTAAAGACATAATACTTCGCAAGCTCCGGTCCGGCAAAGCGGGCCATCCGCAACATGCCGCCCAGCCCGGGAAAGATGCCGATGCCGGTTTCGGGGAACCCCATGGATCCCGCCGGCGTCGCAATGATTGTCTGGCAGGCGAGAGCCAGTTCACTGCCGCCGCCCAAAGACAGGCCGTCGAGCAGTGCGATGGTCAGCTTTTTCGAGTTTTCGATTTTAAGGAGCAGCTCATGACCTTTACGAGTAAATTTGACGATATCCGCAATTTTATCTGTTTTTATCTTATCGACAAACCACTTTATATCCGCTCCGGCGCCGAAAGCCTTGCCGGCGCCCTGAATTACGATAGCCGTGACATCCGGGTCTTTTTCCGCTTCATCAAATCGTTTGGCTATCTGGGCCACCACCGTTTCATTCAGGGCATTCATTGCCTCGGGGCGGTTGAGTGTGATGTAAGCAACCGGGCCTTTGATTTCCAGGTCCACAAAATTGAAGGCAAAGGGTTTGCCGATCTCGTTTTGCTTTTCAAGGATTTCAGGCATCTTGAAATCAGGGTATTTTTGAGTGACGGCTTGCACCGCTTTATACGTCTTTGCGATGCCGATTTTATTCATGATTTCAAAGGGGCCCATCAGCCAGCGCAGACCGATTTTTGCACCCCGATCCGTGTCCTCAATCGAAGCGACACCTTCGTCCACAAGGGCCGCCGCAACGCCGAGGCAGACGCCGTAAAAGCGATCCACGGCCTCCGGGAGAATGGAGTCATCGACATCGCCTTTTAGATCCCAGTCCTCATTTTTATCCATCTGGGCCTTTAGGATATCCGGAGTGGCATAAAACGGTCCCAGTTCATTTCCCAGGGTGGTTGAGGCGTGTACGGCGATGGGGATTCCGGTGACATTCATGAGTTCGAAAGCGCCCATGCCGATTTTAAATGCCTGCTTGGCCGCTTCTTCGAGTGTGGCAATATTGGCCACGCCTTCTTCCAGCATGCGGGCGGCCTCATTTAAAAACGGCACAAAAAAACGGTTAACGGCAAAACCGGGCGCGTCTTTTACGACGATGGCGGTTTTGCCATGAAGCCTGGCGGCCAGCAGCGATTTTTCTAAGGTTTCTTTGCTCGTCTTTTCGTGGGGGATGACCTCCAGAAGACGGTTTTTGGCCGGATGGTAGAAATAATGCAGCCCCACAAAACGATCCGGGCGGGAGGTCTTTTCGGCAAATTCGCGCACGTAAAAACTGGAGGTGTTGGTAGCCAGAATTGTTTTTTGCGAGCAGATCTGATCCAATTTAGCAAACAGATCGAATTTGACCTGTTTGTCTTCGAAGACCGCTTCTACCACCAGATCGGCGTCTGCCACCATTTCAAAATCGCAGGTTCCAATGATATTTGACAGGATATCGTGCACATTTTCGGCCGTGAGAATCTTACGCTCAACCGCTTCCTTGAGCATTTGCCGGATGGTGTTAAGGCCGCGTTCGACAAATTCCTCATCGATATCAACCAGAACGACATGGAGTCCTTCCTGGGCCATCTTCTGGGCAATCCCGCTGCCCATATTTCCCGCTCCAATGACTGCAATTTTATTAATCTGTGACATAAAAGCCCCCGTTTCGTTTTATTGGTTTGATTCGTTCAATTTGTTAAATTGGTTAAAACATTGACTAATAAAACCAATTAAACCAACGAAACCAATCAAACAATTTTGCTTACTTGTTCTTCCACACCGGTTTGCGCTTTTCTTCGAAGCTTTTAATCCCCTCCAGCACATCCTCGGTTTTCATCAGGGTATTCAGAAAAAGATCACTGGCACCTTGAATGGCTTGGGGCAATTCCATACCCAGGTGTTTTTTAACCGCCTGCTTGTTTAATCGAATCATAAGCGGGCTGTTGTATTGAATTTCTTGCACCAGTTTGTCGGTCGTTTCGGCCAGCTGATCATCTTCGAAGACATGGCTAACCATTCCCATTTGTTGGGCCTCTTCAGCACTATAACGCTTTCCGGTGGTGCAGATTTCGATGGCCTTGGCAGGGCCCACCAGGTGGGGGAGCCGCACGGCCGCATAGGGTGGCAAAAAGGCGAGTTTGATTTCCGGCTGGCCGAATTGGGCGCTTCTGGCAGCGACAACGATGTCACAGGCGATGGCAGCCTCCATGCCCCCGCCAAGACAGAACCCATGTACAGACGCAATGGTGGGCACCTGGAGCTGATCGAGAAGATCAAAAACCTGATTAAAGGTTTCGATCATTTCAGGGGCCATCTCCGGCTTATGATCGGACACTTCTACGCCCGCACAAAAGCTGGGGCCTTCACCATTCAGCACCAGGCATTTAAGTTCATCATCGGCGACAAGCCCGTTGAGCTCGGCGATGAGCTCATTCATCAAATCAATATTAAAAACATTATGTTTCGGCCGATCAAATGTAATGCGGGCCACACCGTCCGTCTTGGCGACTTTTAAATGCTTATATTCGCTCATGGTTATCATCCTTATTTAGAGTTTTACCACAGAGATCACAGAGTCCATAGAGAATTTTTCAAGTAGAAGGTTAGTTAAAATCTCTTCTCCGTGCCCTCTGTGTGCTTTGTGGTTAATTTAAATCAGGCTTTTTGAAAAACATAGTTCAACTGCCCGTTGGGCAGCGTATTGACGACGGTTTGAACCTCCATACCCGCCTTGATTTCATCTTCGTGCAGGTCACCGGCGATTCTGCCAAACACTTTGTAATCTCCGTAGTCCACCAGGGCAATGCAGTAGGGGACATCATCCTGGAATCCGATGGGCGCATATTCCAGCTTACTGTAAGTAACCAGCTTGCCCTTACCGCTGACCTCGAACCATTCCACGTTACTGGCAAGGCACCGATGACAATCCGCTCTGGGCGGGAAGAAAACCATTCCGCAATCCTTGCAGCGCGTTCCCATGACTTTATTATCTTCCAGGTAGTCGACAAAATCATTGGTTTTCGTAATAGAAGTAAAGCTTACTGTTCCGAATTTTTTGAATCGATCATCTACATCTTTTACCTTGCTCATAATTTATCTCCGTATTCATTATTCCTTGTTCGACTCGGCTGAGCTCGTCGCAGGCGGTGTTCTGCGGTTCATAAAAAAAAATTATGTCAATGCCAATGCCTCTATCGCCCCAGTATGGTCACATTCCCGTAAAGACCCACACCGCCGATATTATGGACCAGTCCGATCTCCGGGTTTTTAACCTGGATATCTCCGGCCTCGTCTCTGAGCTGCAAGACGATCGTGCGGATTTGAGATCCACCGGTGGCGCCGATGGGGTGCCCTTTTGATAAAAGACCGCCATCCACATTCACCGGAATACTGCCTTCCTTATAGGTTTCTTTGTTTCGGATGAGTTCCTTGCCTTCTCCCGGTTTGGCAAAGCCTAGATTTTCATAGGCCATCATTTCAGCGATAGTAAAGCAATCATGTACTTCGGCTACATCGATGTCTTCAGGTCCCACGCCGGCCATATCATAGGCTTGCCGGCTGGCTTGTTGCGCAACGGTTAATCCCGTAAACAAATCCCGGCCGGATAAATTGACACTGGTGGTCGCCGCGCCTACGCCTAAAATCCAGACCGGCTTTTTAGAAATGGATTTGGCTTTTTCTTCGCTGGCAACAATGACGCAAGAGCTGCCATCCGCATTCGCACAGCAATCTCCGACCCGCAACGGGCTGGCCACCGGACCGGCCATTCGATTTTCGGTATCTGTAAACATTTCAAACTCTACGGGTTTCCGATAGACGGCCTTTTCATTTAGTTGGCCGTAAGTTGCGGCTTTAACCCGGATGAGCGCAAGATCGTCTAAGGTGGTGCCGTATTTTTCCATGTGAGCTCTGGCATACATGGCATAATAAGCAGGCATCATGGTGCCGAAGGGACTTTCCCACTGAATGTCGGCGCCGCGCCCCATACGCTCCTGGGATTCGGAAGAGCTGATTTCCGACATTTTCTGAAACCCGATCACCGCCACTGCCTCGTGCAGGCCCGATTTCACCAGCGAATAGGCAAGCTTCAAGCCGGTGCTGCTCGATGAGCACAGGGTTTCGACATAAAAAGTCGGCTGCGGATTCAATCCCAGATATTCTGCAAAAACACCGGCCGGTGAACGCTGTTTGTCATATTCGGGGGCCGAGCAGACCACAGAGGCATCGATGTCTTTGGTGGTCAGCTGTGCATCCTGCATCGCATCTTTAAATCCTTCAAAAACCAACTCCCGGATGGACCCCGGGTAACTTCTGACAAATGTACTCTGTCCGACTCCGATAATAGCTACTTTACTCATAACAGTCTCCTCTTAATGGCGAATAGGCACTTACTGCAAGTTATTTTTATCCGTTATCTTTGGAATAGATTTTTTCCTGTTTAACCGGAGACAAATCCGAAACACGAATTTTGCATGATTTAATAAAATTGGCTGGAAAAAATTCGAATATCAAATAAACCAATGTCAAAAACAGCGAAATCGTATGTGGTGGTACTAATAAGGTTAAAAATGCGTCGTTTAGAATTTAAAATTTTTATTATTCGATATTGTTTCGACCAATTTTATTAAATCAGGCGGATTTCGCATTTATGAATGGTTAACGATAGTATGCCTCTGCCGAAATTAAAATGATTCTAAAAGAATATAATAATTGCAAAAGTTATATGTACTGCCCTCCGTCTACCTTGATAATTTCTCCGGTAATATGTTTGGCTTTGTCGGATGCCAGAAATGCCACCAGATAAGCAAGGTCTTCCGGCTGTCCAACTCGTTTGATGGCACTTTCACCCATGGCCAGATCGACAATTTTATCTCTGGCTTCCGATTCTTTAAGCATGGCGGTTTCGATCAGACCGGGGGCCACTGCATTTACGGTTACGTCAAAGGCACCGAGCTCCTTTGCAAGTGCCTTGGTATAACCGATGATACCGGCTTTGGATGCCGAGTAGTTGGTCTGACCGAATTTGCCCCGCAAACCGTTAATGGAGGTCACATTTATGATGCGACCGTATTTTTGCTCCTTTAAAAGCGGCGCGACATGGCGCGTGAAGTTAAAGTAGCCTTTTAAGTTGACTTCCAATACCCGGTCCCATTGCTCTTCTGTCATTTTCCAGGAAACGCCATCCCAGTTCATTCCGGCGTTGTTAACCAGAATTTCCAGACTGCCAAATTCCTCGGCGGCCGCTTTAACGACTTTTTCAGCCTCAGCAAAAGAAGAGATATCACATTGCAGCGCAAGTGCTTTGCGGCCCATGGCCTGGATTTCCTCCGCATATTTCTTGGCCTCGGCTTCATGTTTGCGGTAGGTCAGACAGATGTTGGCCCCTTCGCGGGCCAGTTCGAGGGAGGCGGCCGCGCCAATTCCTTGCGAGCCTCCGGTTACCAGTGCATTTTTGCCTTCGAGTAGCATGGGATCCTCCTAAATTTTCCTAAAATGACCGTTTCAACTTTTAAAAGGAGGGACCGGTCATTTTAGGTTATTGAAACTATTGGTTTATCTGCACGTTCGACAAAACGTCGAAGCTAGATTAAAGCCGAGATTGCATTAAGTCAATAAAAATTCTTGACATCAATATAGTTACATTGTAGCTAAAATGTAATTTCAAATTTTAAGGCTAAAAGCAAGCTAAATTTTTAAAAATTAGCTGAATTTGCCGATTGATAAATAAAAATAACAAAGGAGGATATTATGGCAGGCGTACCAGACAAAATCCAAACCTGGCAGATGGTCCAACCCACTTCCCGCGATCGGGAAACCAAAGAGGTGACGCCAGGCAAAATTGAAAAA
>JAQYWI010000080.1 GCA_030145015.1 Desulfobacterales bacterium | reverse complement strand
CTAAGGAATGGAATTTTGGACAAGCAGGTTTTCAGCGCTTCCTCTGCCCTCTTTTCCAGCTCCTTCCCAGCAATTTTCATTATAATTACCTCTTTCAGCATTTGCTGAAAACCATAATAGAATGAAAAAAATTTTATTGTCAAGAGTTTTCACTAAAATATTCATTTTCAACGTTTGCTGAAAATCATCTCTGCAGTGAATATGCAACCTTATTTTCTTTCGAACTTCCAGAAATAGGTTACGTCCCACAATAACTCAATAAAATAGGTAAGCAAATGGGAGACATTCTATATTCCCCCTGTCAAGCTTGAGCTAGTAATTTTAAATTTATTATGATTTCAGCGACATAGGAAAACTATCTAATTTTGCAATAAAAGAGTAAAAGACTACAGAATATCTCCTGCCCACAGCATTTCACAGAAGTTCTGCCAGGGAAGCACGGTGATCTGAGACGAGATTTTTCTTGACCGTTGTTCTTTTAATAAAGGGGACGTTCTTTACTTATTAACTTATTATAAAATAGCTCAAGGCTCCCCGGTTAAATCCTCCACAACGGGAAATGAAATATGGGCTTTTTAATAAAGGGGACGTTCTTTACTTATTAACCTATTTTAAAATAATTCAAGGCTCCCCGGTTAGATCCACCACAATAATTGGCGGACAAGTTCGCTACGCTCCAATTCTTCGAATCTCAAGCGTAATCTTTTTGAGAGAGGCGCCAATGGAGGTCAAGAAGCTACGCAGGACGGGCACGTCATGGACGCTACTTTTACTTTTAATAGAGGGGGTCAGCCTGTAATATGGGTGTCCCCCTCTTTACTTGACAGGCGGCGTTTGTTCGACCTATATTCATTTTCGTTGATGAGACTTTTTTTCAGTTCTTTTCTGTTGGACAGGGTCTAAAGACCGGGAGTTGCTTCATGAAGTCCCGCCTGTTTAAAGCGATCATCTTGGGTTTGGTCATCGGATTGCTGGGAATGTTGCTCAGCCCTTTTCAGTTTGCGCTCAATCTCGAGGAAAACACGGGTTTGGGCTTACTGTTCAAACTGAGAGGCGTGCAGCGGCCATCCGACGAAGTGGTCGTCGTCAGCATTGAAAAAGAATCTTCCGATCATCTCAACCTGCCCAATAATCCCGATAAATGGCCGCGCTCACTGCATGCCCGTTTAGTCGATAATCTGGTCAGCGAAGGTGCGGCGGCCATTACCTTTGATGTCCATTTCATCGAACCGCGCAACCCCGAAGATGACCAGTTGTTTGCCGAGTCGCTCAGAAAGGCCGGCAATGTTGTCATCGGCGAGCCGCTGGTTTCCAGGGAAGTTAAATTATCCGACAGCGGCAGCTCTCAGTCCCAGCCGGGCGTTCACAGCATCGTGAAAATCGTAAAGCCCATCGAGCTTTTTGCGGCATCTGCGGTTGCCACCGCACCGTTTTCGCTGCCCAGGATCCCCTTCAAGGTCAACCAGTACTGGGGCTTTCAGACCGGCGCCGGGGATTCACCCACCCTGCCGGTGGTGACCTTTCAGCTGCTCACCTTGCCGCTATACGAGGAGTTTGTGGGTTTGCTGGAAAAAGTCAGCCCGCAGCAAGCCGCAAAACTGCCGCCGGACGCCGCCGCTATTCAGGCGAAAGGGGTTAAACGGCTGATCAGAGACATACGGGGAATTTTTGAAAGCGACCCGTTGATTGCGGAAAATATGCTGCAAGCCTTGACCGCATCAGAAACCTTATCTAATGACGCTCAAAATAAGGAATTGCTTAAATCTCTTATAAAAATGTACGCCGCCCCCAACAGCCGCTATGTCAATTATTACGGCCCCCCGCGTACGATCACCACCATACCTTTTCACCAGGCGCTGCAGCTGCGCGACGGCAAGGTTGGGGACCGTCAATATGACCTTAAAGGTAAAGCGGTTTTTGTTGGGCTTTCGGAAGCCCTGCTGGCCGATCGAA
This sequence comes from Desulfobacterales bacterium, assembly GCA_030145015.1. Next base: position 20,684 of record JAQYWI010000080.1, on the reverse strand, counting down.
AAGACAGCTTCTATACGGTTTACTCTCAGGCCGACGGAATATTTATCGGCGGGGTGGAAATTGCGGCAACGGCTTTCTCAAACATTATCGAAGACACCCCTGTGAAACCGGTCGGCTTAACGATTTATATGTTGATTATTCTTCTGTGGGGTATTCTCGCCGGTATCGCCTGCCGCCTATTTTCTCTTAAAATCGGCGCCCTGAGTATCGTTGGCTTGAGCATTCTTTACATGGGGGTCGCGGTCATTTTATTTAAGGTCAAGGCGATCTGGTATCCAATTGTCCTCCCTTTATTTTTTCAGGCGCCGCTGGCCTTTGCCGGCGCGGTCGGCATCGAGTATTCAAGGCTTTTCAAGGAATTCCTGGTTAAACTGCGCATGGAAGATGACCTGACCAGTGCCCACGACCTTCAGATGAGCATGCTGCCGGCTACCTGCCCGGAGGTCGAGGGATATCAAATTGCCGCTAGTTCAACCCCGGCCCAGGAGGTCGGCGGAGATTTCTTTGATTTTTTTAAGATTGGAGAAGGCAAAGTGGGGCTCATCATCGGCGACGTTACCGGAAAAAGTGTAACCGGTGCTCTAATCATGGCCGCATCCCGAAGTGTATTTCGCATGCTCTCTGAAGAAGAATTGGGTGTCGGCGAGACGATGATACGGGCCAACCGGCGGCTCAAGAAGGACATCAAAAGCGGCATGTTCGTGGCCCTGCTGTATGCCGTGCATAACGTCGAGGATGGGAGCGTCGGCCTGTGCAGCGCCGGGCAGACCCAACCGTTATTGTTGTCCGCCAAAACAGCCGAGCCCACCCTGGTGGAAACTGTGGGGGACACATTCCCTTTGGGAATCCTGGATGAGGCCAATTATGAAGAAACCCATTTGCAGATGGAGCCCGGAGATAAGGTGGTCTACTATACCGATGGGATTGTAGAAGCCATGAACAAAAATGAGGATATGTACGGCTTCGAGCGGCTTGAGGAAGTGATAAAATCCTCCCAAGCCGAAACAGCTGAAGCCCTGATGAACGACATTATCAAAAGTGTAAGTGATTTCACGGGCGCAGCCCCCCAGCACGACGACCTGACCATTATTGTCGTCAGCGCCGACAAATAAATATAAAAATACCCAATAACAATCCCCCTATCCGCCTACATTGATTTTCCCTGGCTCCAATTCCTCCCCGCCAAGAGCAATGCTGTCTGCCGGTTACGTCAAATTTACCGTTTCGCCGGATTAGTTAAATACTCGATGCCAGATCAGACCGGAAAACGTCAATTCATGGCGTCAGGAGGACCATTCAGGCCGGAAAGCGACCCGTCTTGGCTCTGCCGAGCTACGCCGCGGCAGGCAATTCAGGTCGAAAAAAGTCAATTCAACGAAGGACGGGGACGTTTCTAATCTTAATTCTTTGACTTAAGTCAAAGCGATCTTTTCCCAGATAGCTATTATGGTGTTACGCTGGGTTATTTGTTGCTTCTATTCTAAATGACTTTCTCGACTTTATGTCCGCCAGAGGGTTTCATGTGTGAAATCGAACCGGATCTGACATCGCACCTCACATTGCTCCGAAACAAATAGCTTTTGAAATTTTACCCTGACGAATATCACTTGAATCATAGGAGGGCACCTCAATGAAGAGTATGGCAGCCGAAAAATTTAGCGAAATCCTCAGCGCTGATGCATTGGGTGCGGCCTTCCAGGCCCAGTCTGAGTTGTTTGAACGCTTCATTTCAATGGCGCGGTCTCCGGATGAACCCGAAGTCATTAAAGTCATGCTGCGCAAAACGATTGAGATGTCAATCGGACTGACCGGAGCAGACCATGGCAGTCTGATTTTGCTCGACAGTGACGGCGGCGTGACCGACAGTATCCTGGCACGCGGTGATATCTCTCCGGAGCTGCGGTCTGTGCTGGTCGAATCGGCATTTAATAAAGGCCTCGCCGGCTGGGTCAGACGTCATCGAAAGATCGGCCTGGTTGATGACACCCGCAAGGATGATCGCTGGCTAACCCTTCCGGATCAACCCTATCGCGCGCGCTCGGCTTTGGCGCTGCCGATCATCAGCGGTGAAGTGCTTCTGGGAATTCTGACGCTAAAGCATTCGGCACCCCACCATTTTTCGCCGGAAATTGTCGAGCTCATGCGGGTCACCGCCACCCAGGTGGCCATGGTTTTAGAAAACGCCTGCCTCTTTTCCAATTTAAATAATTCGCTGCAGTCACTGGGAAAAGCCAACCAAAAGATTGAAGCCTATTCCCGGGCCGTCGATCAGGAGATCGAAAAATGTCGTCAAATTCAAATGAGCTTTTTGCCCAAAAAATTACCGCGTTTACCAGGTTGGGATATTGAGGAGTTTTTTTTCCCGGCAACACGGGTTTCCGGAGACTTTTACGATGCATTCATGTTGCCGGGCGGTTACGTTGGATTGGTCGTCGGTGATGTGTGTGACAAAGGCGTGGGATCGGCGCTTTTTATGGCGCTATTCCGCAGCTTAATTCGGATCTTTTCCGGGCAAACGCACTTGTGTAAGCACTTGTGCGAATCATTCATTGCTGCCAGCCAGAAAAGAGCGGGTGATATGATAGTACAGCAGGAAACTATCGACGTTGAACAGACCAACCCGCTCACCGCAGTTGCACTGACCAATGAATACATCGCCCAGGACAATGAGATGAGTATGTTTGCAACGCTTTTTTTCGGTGTTTTGAATCCCACAAATGGGGAACTGTTTTATGTCAACGGCGGGCACGAAGCTGTATTTGTCACTGACCAAAATGGAGTACGGGAACGTTTATTGCCCACCGGACCGTCTGTGGGTATATTTCAAGAGGCAAAATTCGCATATAAAAAAATCCAGCTGCAGCCGGGCGAAATTCTGTTTGCTTATACCGACGGGGTTATCGATGCACGCTCTCCGGAGGAAGAGCGTTTTAGCAAAAAGCGCCTATTTTCATTATTGTCTCAACCAGCGGATAGCGCATTGGAACTCATGCAAAGGATCGGAACAAGTATTTTTGCCCATATCGGCAAAGCCCCCCAGGAAGATGATATTACGATGCTGACGATTCAGCGCAAAAATCACATGAAAGTTTCCGAAGGGTAAGGTTTTTGGAAATGGCCTGATTCGCTCTTAAGGCCTCTTGGCTGCGTTGACTTTCAAAAACCATCTTTTCGAGCACTTCGACTTTTTGGGCCAATAAAAAAATATTGGCCCCGGCGGCAACCCTTCTCTTTCCTGCTTTTTCCCTTGACTTGCAGTCTTTTTTCGTGTTCCCTGATCCGTTAGAGCCTTTCATACGCTGAACCTTTACCAAAAAAATAAACCATAATGAAAATCGACAGCCACGATCCTAAAGACATCGAAGCCCACCAGGATGAGCTGGACCTGCGAACCTATTATCTCGGCACACTGTTTGACATCAGTAAAGATTTATTCGGCACACTGGACTCCGAGAGCATCCTGCAGAATTTTCTTCTGATGACCATGGGCAACTTCGGCGTTGTTGAGGGTTTCATCCTGATCATCAATTTGCGTTCCAAAGAAACCGTTCACTTCGTATCAAACGGCTTTCACAACATCGATCTGGCGCAATTGGAAAACAGCGCCAGAGAAATTCTACTGCTTAGAGAAATCACAAACCCGACCGCGGGAGAGATTAAAAGCAAAGAACTGGGAACACTGTCTGAAGAAGTCGCCTGTGCGGTGCCCTTCAACATTGATAAAAATAGTGCCGGCATGATGTGTCTGGGGTCCAAAATCATCGACAAGGGTTACACGCAAGATGAAAAAAAGGTTCTGATCACCCTTGCAAACACCATGGTCATCGCCCTGCAAAACGCCGGTGCTTTCGAGGAAATCAATCAGCTCAACAAAGACTTGCTTAAAAAAAGCCTGCAACTGGAAAACACCGTCGTCGAGCTTCAGGCGGCCATGAAAAAAGTTGCCAGGTACAGCAAACACCTGGAACAGATCATTGCCGCCCTGAATGTCGCCCAGGAGGTGCAACAAAGCCTGCTGCCGCAGCACCCCCCCAGGGAACAACGCTTCGATATGGCCGGCAGCAGCCTGTACTGCGATGAAACCGGCGGGGACTACTATGATTATATTGAATTGCCCCTCCGCGGCTCCAATGTTTACGCAGTTGTGGTCGGCGACGTCAGCGGCCACGGCATCTCATCGGCGCTGCTCATGGCCGGCGTGAGAGCCTATCTTAGAGGCCGGGTCATCCAGGCCGGTTCGGTGGCTGAAATTATCACCGACGTCAATCGCCTGGTCTCCGCCGACACCGTAGAAACCGTTCAATTCATGACCCTTTTCTTTCTGGTGATGGAAGCGCAGACCGGCCAAATCACCTGGGTCCGGGCGGGCCATGATCCGGTTCTGCTGTATTCCCCTGATGAGGGCCATTTCGAAAAACTGGAAGGCGAGGGCCTCCCGCTGGGAGTAGAAGAAACCTGGCAATACCGGGATTACACCAAAACGGTCAGGCCGGGACAAATTTTGGTTCTGACCACAGACGGCGTGCTGGAGGCCCACAATAAAAAAGGTGAAATGTTCGGCCGGGACCGGGTTAAAGAAATTATTCGCCGGTACGCCGATTTAGGAGCCGAGGGCATCCGTCTGGCGATCATTGATGCGGTTACGACCTTTCGGGGAGAAGCCCAACAGGAAGATGATATCACTCTGGTGGTTCTAAAATTTCTGTAAACAGCGCCGCCAAAACACGCCCACCCTTTAACCAGCCAAGGGGTCATGCTTCTTCTGCATTTTGTAAAAGTGTGCTCGCTTTGGCAAGCATGTCAGACCCGCTTTCATCCGTCTCGCGCACATAATCGGCCAACCCAACGGATAGTTTAACCTGCATTCCTTCCGCCGCATTGCATTTTTCCTCAAAAAGATATCTTAACCGCTTACAAAGAAGTTGGGCATCGGCCATCGATGAGTGCGGCATAAGCAGGGCAAACGTCTGATGGCCGAATCGACTCAGGGTATCACAATCGCGGATCTCCTTTGAAAAAGATTCACCGAGCGTGCGCAGAATTCGCTCTTTTTCTAAATGGTCAAGATCGGGATTGGCCCCGTCAAAATCAAACTTCACGAAACCAAGCGCCAAATCCGTATGGTAGCGTCGTGATCGCTGCATTTCGGAATCTAAAATTTTAATGAAATTTTCTCTGTTACATAACCCCGTGGAATCATCCAAAACTTTAATTTCAGAAAAGCATTCGGTAAGGTTTTCGAGTCGATCACATATCAGGGTCATCAGATTAAAGAAAAACCTTTGTGCCGTCGGCGGATATAACCATTGCAAGCGTTTAATCATCTTCCAATTTATTTTTAAAAGTTCAACCGGTTGGGTTGCGATTACGGTTGCCGACCGCGGCACGGAGCGCAGAAATCCCATTTCACCTAAGACGTCACCTGTTTTTAATTGATTGAGCAGTTTATGGCCACCGCGTTCTCGATCGGATTCGTCATCACTGTCAGGATCCAAAACATCTAAAGCCCCTGAGACGATTGCATACATCGAATCACTGGGTTCCCCTTTATGAAACAGAATCTTGCCGGCATCAATTTCGATAAGCGATCCGGCCATAATGATGTAATGCACCTGAGTGTGCGATAGCCCTTTAAAAAGCGGTATCCCCTCGGGAGGCTCCTTGCCGAGCTTTAAGCGCAGCAAATCCCACAGCGTCACCACTTCGACATGCTGTATCAGGGATGGAAGCACAATCAAATCGCCAACCAGCGCCGAAAGCGATGTGATCACCATCATGACGCCAAAAATGGCGGTTGGCTTGAAGCTTGAAAACAGCAATACCGAAAATCCCACACAAATGGTAACCGTGGTAAAGGTGATCGGTCTGCCCACATGGGTAAGCGTGTCTCTGATGGCCCGTTTTTCATCTAAATCCGTCTTGAATTCCCGATTATATCGCACAAGATAATGAATGGTGTCATCGACTGCCAGCCCGATGGCGATGCTGGCAATAAGGCTTGTTGCCATGGAAAGCTCGATGCCGAACCATCCCATGATTCCGAAATTAATAATAATAGGAAAGACATTGGGAACGACGGCAATCAGCCCCACTTTGATCGACAAAAAGAGGGCAAACATGATTCCAAAAACCAAAACCATCGTAATCGAAAGGCTTTTGACCTGCCCGGCGGTTAAAAGCTGGCTGCTGGCTGAAATCGCCATCCCGAGGCCGGTGACATCCCACACCAGATCCTTTGAAAAATGCTGTTTAACGTGCGCCAATATTTCGTCACGGACCTGAATAAAATCCTTGGAGCTGGATATGTGGGTTAGCAACAGGATATTTGTCTTTGAAAAATCGGGGCTCATAAAACGGGTCAGCATGTCCTGACCGAGCAGGGTGGTATAATTGTTAATGGCCATCCTGACTTCAAATCCCTCTTGCGGCAGAACATAGTGTTGCTGCTCGAATTTATTGAGGGCATAATTGACCAGCTTCAAATAATCGGCAACGGAAATCGTTTTATCCACGCCGGGCAACTTTTCCATAAACCCCTGCAGGCGGGCAATATCCGCCAGATGGGTGGGATCTTCGAAATAGTCGCCTTGCGGGCTTCCCATCACAACATTGATCGGGAAGCTCCCTGATAAATGCCGGTAAATGTCGTTAAAGTTGCGTTTGACCGGGGTGTTTTCCTTAAAATATCCGACCGGATTGGTTTCGACCCGCATGCGAAAGATGCCGATCAGACATATCACAACCACAACGCCGATAACCGGTAAGGTAATCTTTTGATGTTTTAAGTTGAGATCTACGATCCTGTCGATATAGCGCTGAAAAAGCGAAGGGGTGCCGGTTTCTTCATTTGGCTTTTTGGCAGGAATTGGGACAAGCGATAAGGCAGCCGGAAGAAAAGTAAGAACAATAATCAAAATGCTGACCATGCCGAAGATTGAAAAAATGGCAAACTCCTGGATCATGGTGATGCGGTTGACTAAAAGAGAACCCAGACCAATAATGGTCGTCAAAACAGCCAGAAAGGTGGGAAAAGCGATATAAGAAAATGTGAGGGCGGTCACATCTGCCGGTGAATCGGCTCGTTTTGAGCAGGCAATGTACTCGCAAACAATATGGAGACAATATGCCGTCCCGACCGCAATGAGAAAAACCGGGACAATCATCGTTAACATGGAAAGCGGGATGCGAAGTAACGCCATGAGACCGAAAGTCCATATCAGGGCAAGTCCCACACAGGTAAGCGGAATCAATATATAGCGCAGCTTTCGGAACAGGCAAAAAAGGATAATCGCGATGAGCAGGAGGGTAATCGGCGGTAACCGTGAAAAATCTTTCTCGGTAAATTTGGCAAGCGCCTCGGAAACCAGCGGCATACCGATCTGATACAGGGTGAGATCCGTGGATGTGCCGGCAATCAACTTTCTCACACTCTGAATCACATCATCAGGAGCGGCCTCATTTTTCAATACCAGTGTGAGCGCAGTGGTCTTGCCGTCGGTTGAAAAGAGGTTATTTTGGAATAAATCGGCCCCCGAGACGACGGCGTGAAATTTTTCCATGCTCCAATTGCCGGTCACGTCCACTGCTTTTTTTATGCCCGGAAGGCTGATTACCCGCCTGACGCCATCGATTTGAGCAGCATTTTCAGCCAGCTGCTCGATTTTGCGAAAGGTCAGCGCATCAAAGACATTTCGGCCTTTAACGACCACCCGGATAATCTCGTCCGAGCCGAACAGCTTTTTAAAATCCTCATAGCGGGCCGTTTCAGGCAGGTCTTCAATCTGAAGATCGTGGATGGATGTTTTAAAGGAAAGGTTGCGGATCTGCCATGCGAAAAAAAGAGTGATCGCCAAAACGATCGAAATAACAACTAAAGGCCTGCGAAGTGTCCACTCCAACATCCCCTTAAAAGAGAAGCGCATAAGGATACCCTTTCGCATGATCCAGCAGCGATCCTGTGACGGCAAAGAAAAGATTAAGTGCAGCCAAAGAAAGAAAAATTATTAAGATCAATATTCTGAATACTTCTTCATGTCAAATCGAAAAAATAGTCTCCTTTTTTTAACGCTAAATTTTACCCATTTAAATCACCAGTCAAAAAACAAAAAGGGGACGTTCTTTACTTATTAACTTGACGATACCCGCCCACTATGATATCTCATTTCGCATGCCGCGAAAATCACGCATAGACGCGCCAGGGGCACTCCATCATATCATTGCCCGGGGCATCGCAAAAAACGAAATCTTTTTGGATGCTGCTGACCGTAAAAACTTTTTAAAACGCCTTAGCCACATTTTGACAGAAACCGATACCCCATGCTATGCGTGGTCGCTAATGTCCAATCATTTCCATTTGCTTCTCAGAACCGGTACTGTGGGCATTTCAACAATAATGCGGAGGCTTCTTACCGGGTACGCTGTCTTTCATAATCGTAGACACCGCCGCCATGGGCATCTTTTCCAAAATCGTTATAAATCTATTCTTTGTCAGGAAAATACATATCTACTGGAACTGGTCAGGTACATTCATCTAAACCCTTTGCGGGCCAACATTATAAAGGACATTAAACACCTGGATAAATATCCCTATTCCGGGCACAGCACTATTTTAGGAAACGCTAATAATTCCTGGCAAGAGATTGATAAAATTTTAGGGCTCTTTCATCAGAAACGTTACATGGCGCGCCGGCATTACAGAAATTTTATCCAAAAGGGTATAGCGCTGGGGAAAAGGCCAGAACTTGTTGGGGGCGGCCTTGTCCGGAGCGTTGGAGGTTGGTCAGCTCTTAAATCTCTGCGCCAAGCCAGAATTTATCAAAAGGGGGATGAGCGGATTTTAGGTGACAGTGATTTTGTAGAAAAAACACTTCGGGCTGCGAACGAGGCCATAGATAGAAAATATACACTCCAGGCACAGGGAATCGATCTGAATAAAATTTCCGCCCGCGTGGCGAATCTTTTGGATATGGATGTCGAAGAAGTATGGGCTGCAGGAAGGTATAGCCAAATTGTAAAAGCCCGCAGCTTGTTGTGCTATTGGGCGGTCCGTGAATTGGGGATCGGTATGGCGTTACTCTCTAAAAAACTAAACATCACAATTCCAGCAGTAAGCAAATCCGTTATTCGTGGTGAAAAGATCGCCAGAGATATGAATTACAAGCTAATAAGTTAATAAGTAAAGAACGTCCCCTTATATTGGTTTGACTTTATGGTTTTGGGGGATCTGATTTGAAACCGGTGGAATAGAAATCAGCCAGGCTGCCGTCAGATTCTTCGACAACGATCAAAGCTTCAACATCATCTAAGCGGTTGACCAGAGGAATCCCCTTTTCGACACCCATCACCATAATGGCGGTTGCCAGGCCGTCTGCCAGGGTGCAGTTATTGGCAATAATCGAAACTCCGACAACGCCGTTGGAGACCGGGTACCCGCTGCGCGGGTCAATCACGTGCGAATAGCGCACCCTGTTGATTTCAAAAAAATTTCGATAATCGCCGCTGGTCGCAAATGCTTTGTTAGAAAGCGAGACAACTTTATAGACTTCGTTGAAAGCCGCATCTTTTTGGGGCTTGTTGATGCCGATGCGCCACTTTTTGTTGTCTTGGCGCAGACCGGCCGCATAGACTTCTCCTCCGATTTCAACCAGATAATTTTCGAAACCGCCGGCGGCAAGCAGTTGGCTGACCTGATCCACCGCAAAACCTTTGGCAATGGAATTCAGATCAAGGGCTATCCTGGCCGAATTCTTCACAATAAAATTCGGCTCTACGATTTGAATGCGGTCAAATCCGACATGATTCAATCGCTCCTTGACGGCACCTGCTGCCGGCATCTTCGTTTCTCTTGGGATCGGCCCGAAGCCCCACAGATCCACCAATGGATTCACCGTGCCGTCCCAGGCGCCTTCAGATAGCCGATGGATTTTACGACCGACTTTCATGACCTGTATAAAGTCATCGGAAACCCGAAATTTTTCGTCGGCCTTGTTCAACGCGTTAAAACGGCTGATTTCGCTGTCTTCAAGATAGGTGGAAAAAATCCGGTTGATGTCTTCCAGCCGCACATCAATTTTTTCTTTGAGCCCTCCCACGCCGTTGAGATCATCCGTGACCACCGTAATATGATAGGTGGTCCCCATAGTACGACCCTGGATCAGATGTTCACGATTCGCCTCGCACGCAAAGGGCAAGAGCAAAATTATAAATAGTGCAATTAAATAGGAATACTTTTTCATATTTTTTTGACAGGATTTACAGGATTAACTGGATCTTTTTTATAAACCTTGTACCTTAAACCTTATACCGTGTACCTATAGCTTAATTACACCCAACATACGAGTACAAATGAATTCGTTTAACATATCCGCGGTAACTGTTCTCCCGCCAACATATCCACAATCCGTTTGCCGCCGATGCGGGTTTTTAAAAAGACCTTGCCGGGATGATCAGCGACCACTTCGCCGATAACCGCCGCATCTTTGCCGTATGGATCGGACTTTATGGCTTTAAGAACCGCATCACAGCTATCCGGCGACACAAATGCCAGCAACTTGCCCTCATTGGCCAGATAAAGCGGATCAAAACCGAGTAATTCACAGGCGCCCGCCACTTCGCCTTTTAATGGAATTTTGTCTTCATCAATCACAATGCCTGATTCTGATTTTTCAGCAATCTCATTTAGCGCGGTTCCGACACCGCCGCGGGTGGGATCCCGCAGAACATGAATCTTGTTTCCGGCCGCAGCCATAAACATCTTTTTTACCATGTGATTCAAAGGTGCCGAATCACTCTGCAACGAAGTCTCAAAGGAAAGCCCCTCGCGCCGGGTTAATATGGCAACCCCGTGATCGGCAATGGTTCCGCTTAAAATAATTTTATCGCCGGCCCCGGCATTATCGCTGGCAACATGGATGTGTTCCGGAATCAGCCCGATGCCTGAGGTATTAATAAAAATTTGATCCGCCGTACCTTTGGGCACAACTTTTGTGTCCCCGGTAATCACGGTAACCCCGGCATCTTTGGCGGCCCGACCCATTGCTTTGATGATGGTTTCAAGATCGGTCATCGCAAAGCCTTCTTCAATGATCAGGCCGACGCTCAAATAAAGCGGGGTGGCACCGCACATGGCAAGATCATTCACCGTGCCGTTGATTGCAAGGTCACCGATACTGCCGCCCGGGAAAAAAATGGGATCGACGGTGTACGAATCGGTGGAAAAAGCGAGTCTTAAACCCTCTAACTCAAAGATAGCCCCGTCATCGAGTGCCGCAAGAATAGCGTTATCAAAAACCGGCAGCAGCATGTCCTTGGTCATGCGATGGGAAATCTTGCCGCCACTGCCGTGATCCAGTAATATTTTGTCTGTTGTCATAATGAATTGTCCGTCGTGCGCTGTCAGTTGTCAGTTGCTTAATTCTTTTAACTGTCAATTATTAAAGCAAAAACCGTTTCGCATGGTGTAAACGGTTTTCATTCAACTTGCAAGTTTGAAGTAATCGAATTGGTGTTTTGCACTTATCCTTTGCGCTATGCTCTATGCCCCATGCGCTTTGCCCTAAATGCTCAGTCCTCAGTCCTCAGCACTCATTACTTTTTAGTTCAATCACTGTGGTACTTATAGTAAGCCGCACACGTCCCTTCGGTTGACACCATACAGGGCCCCACCGGATCCATGGGGGTGCAGGCTTTTTTGTAAAGGGCACACTCAGGCGGTGTCTTGGTTCCGATAAGAATCTCGCCGCAGGCACAGCCTTGCGGGGTTTTCGCATCCGGAAGCTCGACGTTAAATAACTTCTGGGCGTCATACGCGGCATAGGATTCACGAATTTTTAATCCGCTCTGCGGAATTACACCGATCCCGCGCCAGCAGGCGTCGGCCGGTTCAAATATCTCATTTAAGATTTGTTGGGCTTTGGGGTTGCCATCAAATGTCACCGCCCGTCGATAGGCATTGTCCAGGCCGGGGTTATCGGATTCCAGCATGCCAACCAGCATGTGTATGGCCTGCAAAATGTCGGCCGGTTCAAAGCCGGCAACGACACACGCTATTTTATATCGATCAAAAAACGGCTGATACGATTTCAAGCCGATAATCACCGAAACATGCCCGGGTAAAATAAATCCGTCAATCTTTACATCCGCTGCACCCATCAGGGCTTCTAAAGCCGGCGGGACGAGTTTATGTGCGGAAATCACCGAAAAATTTTTCAGGTCCTGCCGGGCTGCCGATAGGATGGAAGCGGCGATGGTGGGTGCGGTGGTTTCAAAGCCAACACCGAGAAACACCACGTTTTTAGCGGGATTTTTTCCGGCAATTTCAAGGGCGTCAAAGGTTGAATAGACCACCCGGATATCGCGCCCTGCGGCACTTTCTCTTTGCAGGGATGATTTTGTGCCCGGCACCCGCATCAAATCACCAAAAGTCGTAATAATCACGTCATCGATCCGGGCAAGCTCGATAAAGGCATCGACCTCGGCCTGGTCGGTCACGCACACCGGACATCCCGGTCCGGACAGCAGCGAGATGGTCTTCGGCAAAAGCGAACGAATGCCGCTGCGAAAGATGGACACCGTATGGGTCCCGCACACCTCCATCAAACGGACATTCTTTTTGCTGATCGCTTTAATTTTTTCGAGTAAACTTTTGGATATATCCGCATCGCGGTATTCATTGATGTGTTTCAAAGTCATAATAATCGTCCGTGGTCAGTTGTGGGTTGTCAGTTGTTTTTGTCAATTGCCCGATGTCTTCCCTATCTTAAAAATAGAGAGTGGTTCAAAGAAAACCGGCCGCAGATTGTATAATCAGATTTATTTCCATTTTTAAGCAACAGACAACGGACTACCGACGACTGACGGCAGCAGCCACCACGGCCTGCCCTAGCGATATCCCGCCATCATTGGTGGGGATTTGCCGGTGCGCAAATACTTGGAAATTGAGCGACTCCAACTTCTGAATCAAACCGGCCAGCAGTATCGAATTTTGAAAACAGCCGCCGCTGAGTACGACTCGATTCAATTCAGATTCATTTCGCACAGATGCGCATACCTCTGCAAACAAAGCGACAATTGTCTTATGAAATTTGGCGCCGATTTCCGCGACCGGCAACCCGTTTTGAACATCGGTAACCACACCCCGGATGATGGGAGCCGGTAAAATTTTAAACATATCACCCGTGACCCACTCAAAGTCGTAAATTGAATCGGCATCGTCTGCTGCCAGCATTTCCAGTTCCAGGGCGGCCTGGCCTTCGAAATTCACTTGCTGGCGGATTCCGATGATCGCCGCAACGCCGTCAAACAGGCGCCCCAGGCTCGAGGTCTGAGGAGAATTGACCCCTTTTAAAATCATTTCAACGATGATTTTGAGTTTTGGCGGCTCAATTCGGGTTAAAACCGGAAGATCCAGATCCCAGAAATTCTCACCGAATGCATCCTGCAGGTAACTGATGGCCATGCGCCAGGGTTCTTTAATCGCCGCCGCGCTGCCCGGCATCGGCACATATGCCAGATGGGCCACGCGCTTAAACTGTTTGGCCTCGGCGACCAGGACTTCACCGCCCCAGAGGGTACCATCCGTGCCGTAGCCGGTGCCGTCAAATGCTAATCCGATAACCTCCCCTTCCAGTTTGTGTTCCGCCATGCAGCTGACAATATGGGCATGGTGATGCTGGACTTCCACTTTGCGGATACCTTGCTGTTCTTTAGCGTGGACAGTGCTCAGGTAATCCGGATGCATATCAAAGGCAATTATTTCGGGGGTGATTGCAAGGATACGCTGCAAATGGGCAACGGTCAGCTTAAAAAAATCCAGGGTGGCCTTGTTTTCTAAATCCCCGATGTGCTGGCTGATAAACGCTTTATCGCCCGTGGTGATACAGATCGTATTTTTTAATTCGGCGCCGCAGGCAAGGATCGGCGGGACCGGATCGTTTAAAAACACCGGAATCGGTACAAATCCCCGCGAACGCCGGATGGGGCGCGTATGGCCCGCAGTGTGCTTTACAATGGAATCATCACTGCGCAAATAGATGTCCCGGTTGTGAATTAAAAAATAGTCGGCAATATCGCCAAGGCGCTCAAAGGCATCGTCGTTATCAATGGCAATGGGCTCTTCACTTAAATTCGCACTGGTCATGACAAGGGCATTAAATCCATGTTTTAAAAGAAGGTAGTGCAGCGGGGTACAGGGCAGCATCACGCCGAAATATTTGTTGCGGGGCGCAACTTCTTCTGCAATGCAGTTGGCCGTCTTTTTTTTGAGCAGCACGATCGGACGCTGGATCGAGGTCAGCAGTTTTTCTTCCTCCGGTTCGACGCCGGCGTATTTACGAATACCTGCCAGATCAGCGGAAATAATGGCAAAAGGTTTTTCCTGCCGCATCTTCCGGTTGCGGAGCCGGATCACGGCCGCGCTGTTTTCAGCATCGGCAGCCAGGTGAAATCCGCCCAGGCCCTTGATTGCGACAATGTATCCCCGGCGAAGGAGATCGGCTGCTTTCTTAACCGGATCACCGGCATCAATCGGCTTTTCGCGGCGATCAAAAAGACTGACAAACGGCCCGCATTCACCACAGGCATTGGGCTGGGCATGAAATCGCCGGTCGGTCGGATCATCGTATTCAGACTGACAGGCATTACACATCTTAAAATGCCGCATAGAGGTCTTGGGTCGGTCATAGGGAATGTCGTCGATAATTGTGTACCGCGGTCCGCAGTTGGTACAGTTAATAAACGGATACAGGTAGCGTCGATCCTTCGGATCGAAGAGCTCCCGCAGGCAGTCATCGCAAATTGAAACATCCGGTGAGATCAGGGTGGACATTGCCGCCCGGCCCCTGCTTTTCACAATATTGAAGCCCGCGTATTGCTTTACGGATTCAGATCGAGTGGATATTTCGACAATATGGGCAAGGGGCGGGCATTTTGTAGCCAAATCGGTTTCAAAGGATTGGATTCGGTCCAGGGGTCCTTCGATATGGATGGATACCCCGGTAGATGTATTGGCGACTTCGCCTTTTAAACCGAAATGATTGGCAAGATTGTAGACAAAGGGCCGAAAACCAACGCCCTGGACAATACCATTGACTTCCAGCCTTCTGGCAGCATACGCCTGTGTCATGGTCATCCCTGAGGTTTGCGGGTAAACGTGTGTCGTTTCAGTATCTACTTAGTGAGACGGGGTTGCGGGGTGGCCTGCAAGCTTGAGGATCTTGAAGTGCGTTCAAAATCTTACCGCCGGGTTTGCTCTAATTCTGGTTGGATTCGCTTTTCTCTACCGCGGCGATCGCTTCTCGCAACAGGTCCAATGTTTCCTGTGCCGCCGATTCATCGAGTTTTTGGATGGCAAAGCCGGCATGCACAATAACGTAATCTCCGACCCGGGCGTCCTCAAGCAGCAACAAACTGGCTTCTCTTTGAACGCCATCCACATCGATGGTTGCCATATTATTTTCAATCTTTGTAATCCGAGATGGGATTGCTAGACACATTATGCGGTCTTCCTTTCTTATAGGATACCCCCAGGCGATCCAGCTCGGCCAAAACCATATCGATTACCGCGTCGACTTTGGCCCGGGTGGTGCGCGTTAATTCCAGGCTCTGGGTCTCGATGTCTTCCGGCTCCACCCCGACAATTACCGTTTCAGGCACCTTATCCAGCGCCTGGCATAAAGTGAGCGCTTCCAGAAAATCAACCTGGTGCAAAGAGTTCTTGGCCCGAATGCGTTCCGGAATGGCCGCGCCTTCCAGGCGATACAGATCTCCGGGCTTACCTTTATTGCGAATGGCATCTACCACAATAAGCCGATCCGGTTTGGAAATCACACCCAGCAGGTTGATTCCCAGAACACCGCCGTCGACCACCAGGACATTGTCCGGAAATTCGTAGCGCTCCTGAATGGCTTCAATCACGCGCACACCGAAACCCTCATCCGAATAAAGAATGCAACCCACACCCAGAATCATAATTTCCGGAGAATAGATATCGTCATAAGGACTTTTATCAGACACTTTTTAGCCCTTTCAGATGCATGCATATTCGAATTCAACAGCCGAATATGGGTATTACACCAAAACAGGACGGACCGTCAACACCATAAAAAACGGCCTCCCGCAGATGAAGGAGGCCGTTTCTGTCAAGGCAGGCTCATTAGAGCGCTTTGATTTTATAAACCTCGTTGGAATCCGGGTCAATGACGTGGACCCCGCAGGCAATACAGGGATCAAAAGAATGAACCGTACGCAGGACCTCAAGCGGTTTTTTGGGATCCGCAACCGGTGTGCCGATCAGGGCCTCTTCCACCGGACCCAATTTGCCGTTGGCATCCCGCGGGCATAGGTTCCAGGTCGACGGCACGACGTACTGGTAGTTTTTAATCTTCTTATCTTCGATCTCCACCCAGTGCCCAAGGGATCCCCGCGGAACATCATTTAGCCCCACACCCATACCACTGTTCGGCATTTTGTAAGGTTCATAGGTTTGGGTATCGCCGTTTTTGATGTTTTCGACCAGCTCCATGACCCAGGTCTGCACCCGTTTACCGATTGCCAGGGTCTCAATTCCTCTGGCGGCTGTGCGGCCAAGGGTCGAGAACAGGGCGTTTGCATCCACGCCCAGCGTGTTCAAGACATTATCAACAAGCGGCTTAATGTCCTTGTGACCCCGGGCATACGCCACCAGTACCCGGGCCAACGGACCGACTTCGCAGGGTTCGCCATCATAGCGCGGTGCTTTGAACCAGGAATATTTGCCGCCACCGGGTCGATATTTCGGGTTTTCCTGTAGCGGTTTGGTTTCACCTTTATACGGATGTCTGGCCGGCCCGTCTTCGTACCAGCCCCGGGTGACGTCCTCGGAAACCTGGGCCTGGTCCGCCATTTTCACGCCGCCAATATTGCGTTTCATAATGACACCCCTGGGCATATAGAGGCTGTCCGGCTCCCGATCGGTTTCGGGGAACTCGCCCCATGCCAGGAAGTTGCTCGTGCCGCCAATGGCGCCCCAATCCTTGTAAAAGGATGCGACTGCCAGCAGATCCGGGATATAGACATTTTCAATGAAATCCTGGGTCTCTTTGGTGATATACAGAAATTCGGCGATACGATCCGGCGTCAGGTCTCTGACGCAGGTGACACCGCCGACGACCAGTGACTGCGGATGCGGATTTTTACCGCCAAAAATGGCGTGCATTCGTGCCGCTTTGGCCTGTAGGCGCAAAGCTTCAATGTAGTGGGCCGTCGCCATCAGGTTTGCTTCAGGCGGCAGCTTGTAAGCTGAATGTCCCCAATACGCATTGGAAAAGGGGCCCAGCTGGCCGCTGTCGACAAATGTTTTTAGGCGTTGTTGTACGTTTTTAAAATAGACGGCACCCCCCCAGGGTGCATTGCTGACATTGTCAGATAAAGCGGCTGTTTTCTTGGGATCCGCCGAAAGTGCACTGACAACATCCACCCAGTCCAGAGCATGCAGATGATAAAAGTGAACAATATGATCATGCTGAAACTGGGCGCCCATCAGAAGGTTACGGATGATGCGCGCATTTTTGGGGATTTTAACACCCACGGCATTATCGACTGCCCTCACCGAGGACAGAGCATGGGTGTACGTTCAGACACCGCAGGAGCGTTGCACAAAATGGTGGGCATCCCGGGGGTCTCTGCCCTGCAGAATGAGCTCAATGCCTCGGAACATCTGGCCTGAACTCCAGGCATTCACCACCTTGCCGCCGGCCACCTCGACTTCAATCCGGAGATGACCCTCAATTCTGGTTATTGGATCTATCGTTATTCGCTGTGCCATATGGTTCCCCCCCTTTTTTCCTGGATCGCTGTTCTAAAACTACAGTTCCTCGTAAAACGGCGTAAAGTTATCCCAGAATGCCGGTTCGCTGCAACCGATGCAGGGCGCCCCCGCCTCGATCGGCCAGCTGGTGCCGTCATTGAATTTAGCCACCGGGCAGTTGTTATAGGTTTCCGGACCTCTACAGCCCTTCTTGTAAAGACAATAACCCATAGCGGCCTCCTCAGAACCGAATTCTTCCACAAACTCCTCATTTTCAAAATGAGCCCGCCGCGGGCACTGATCGTGGATGGTCTTACCATAGGCAAACAGCGGACGGCCAAGATTATCCAGGGCCGGGAGTTTGCCAAACAGGAGATAATTGACCACCGTACCGACAAAATTGACCGGGTTCGGCGGACACCCGGCGATGTTTACCGCTTTTATCCCCAGGGCTTCACCCACACCCTTATATCCGCCGGGGTTGGGTTTCGCCGCCGGGATATTTCCGAAACTGGCGCACGCGCCTATACAGATTACAGCGGCAGCCCTGGCGCAAACCTCTTTTCCAATCTCCAGAAATGTTCGGCCGCCAATTTTCCCGTACCCACCGTTGAATTTAGTGGCAATCGCGCCTTCAACCACGCAGATAAACTTACCATCGAACTTCTTCATTGACGCATGCAGTTGATCCTCAGCCTGTTGTCCGGCAGCTGCCATAACCGTTTCATGATACTCCAGGGAAAGAATCTCAAGCACCAGCTCATCAATCCATGGGTACATGGATCTGAGCACACTTTCCGTGCACCCGGTACATTCACCAAAATGCAGCCAAATCACCGGAGGCCGCTGCGCCGGTGCCGCAAAGACTTCGGCCACCTTTGGCACAAACGATGACGAGAGCCCCATGGTCGCCGTCAGGAAGGTGCAGAACTTCATAAATTCCCTTCGGGAGACACCTTTGCCCTCCAAACGCTCATAAAACGCCTTTTCCTTTTCCATTTGCACCTCCTTAATCCCATTAAAAATAATTCAAATACCTCCCCCACCCTATTCAAAAAGGGTTTTGCATCAGATGCTTTAACTAACCGATGTAGCCAGCTATTTTCATCGTTTGCAAGACAAGAAGGTCATGCAGCCTTTGCAAAACCTAAAAATCCTTCATTTTAAATAAATCTGGGTAAATTTCGGAATGTTAAAAAAAGATTGGACAACACTTAAAAACTGAATTTTCTTTTTCTTTTATGGCACACTGTAGGGGTAAGTCAACAAAAAGTGGGATTTGGCCGATGAATCGGTGAGTTTTAGGCAGGTAAATCCAGATTGATATTATCAATCTGCTTTTTCAAAATTAAAGTCGATTAATTCCCAAATCTCAATTTTTCAATGACCCAAACAGTTTGATATTTTGAATTTCGGTCATTGTGATTTGCCCTTCGACTAAGCTCAGGGTGGCGAGGTTGCCGAACCATTTGATATTTGTGTTTTGTGATTTGGGATTTAAGAATTTTGGTGTTTAGAATTTTCTCAATTAAAGAACTCAACTGGACTAAAATATACCACACGGCTTTTGTAACATTTTTGCGGGACGCAACACTAGGTTTCCTCATTCCCATCCCCATATTCATCATCCGCAATTTTTAAGGAGGAACCTATCTTTTTGAGCTGCTCTTTGTCCTCATATTCAGGTTCAAAATCCTCTTCAAGCAACTCATCCAAGTCTTCCGAATCCTTTCCAAGCTCCGCTTCAACCGGGCCAGCTTTAGATCCTTTGGCCAGCAATTCAAGATCGTTAAAAAAAAGATCCTCCGATTCTTTGGCCTTGGTGGCATAAAGCTCCTTAACGGCTTTCGCAATTTTATCTGCATAAATTCCGGGTGGATAGAGATTATTCGTTCTGAGGGCCGCAATCAGGTCCTCTTTACCGCTTTTAATGGCAGTCCGAATTAACTTTTGGTCGTAGGTTTCCTCACAAAGCAGCGACAGAGTTTCTTTATCCAGTTCAGCAAACTCACGAATGATTAACTGTTTATTTTTGTCATCTCTTATGATCGTATATTTTTGCTTCATATTCATTACCTCCCCGCCTAGATTAGGCCCTCGAAACCATAAAAAATTAAACCTGTCAACAATTAATACAAAGATATTGACCATCTCAAATCGGGATGATAAAAATAAAGACTCAGCATAACCCTAAATGCTTGGAGGGATGGCTGAGTGGTTGAAAGCGGCGGTCTTGAAAACCGTTGAGGGTAACACCTCCGTGGGTTCGAATCCTACTCCCTCCGCCAGTTTTAGTGTATTGGTTAAATCGTTGATTAGTTGAATGGTAACTGGAAATGCAATATGAATGGCCCATTTTACGAATCAACAATTTAACCAATCAACCAAAAATGGAGAGATGGCCGAGCTGGCTGAAGGCACTCGCCTGCTAAGCGAGTAAGGGGGGAAACCTCCTTCCAGGGTTCGAATCCCTGTCTCTCCGCCATTTTAAAGGAACTAGGTCAATTTGAGTTCTCTCAGATTGGCCTTTTTTCATGCCTAATTTATAAAATCGTTACAATAATCGTTACAATGCCCTTTGAAAAATGAAAACCAAACCATAGTATAGCGGTGAAATTTAAAGATTAGGATTCGGTTTTTTCGACAACTTTAAGGTGAGATTTTTTGGGGTTGTCCAAAATGCTGGCAACCTGTTTCATGGCCGCGGAAAGACCTTTGAGGTAATTGTCGGTCGTGGTAGGGCGCTTATGCCGGAGCATTTTTTGAATTTCTCTCAGGGTCGTCGAACCGGACGTCGGGTTTTCCCCGGTACGGCTCTCCGACGACCTTCCCCATCAGTTTATCAGTAACCGTTGTCGTTGAATTACAGCAATTAACCGAACTGGTATAATCCCAGTCGAAC
>JAQYWI010000430.1 GCA_030145015.1 Desulfobacterales bacterium | reverse complement strand
GCAGAAGAAAAAGAGCTTCTCGAACCGGAGGAGCTGAAAAATGGTGTTCGTCTTGCCTGTCGTGTCAAAATCAGAAAGGACCTTGTCGTCCATACCGGGGAATCGGATGATGAGCCGATCCTCTACCAGATACTTAAAACCGGCTACAGACCCACGGTTGATATCGATCCCCTTATAAACAAGCGACCGGTTGACCTGTCGCCTGAATCCGGCCATGACGGATTGCCCGATCTGGACCGCGTCAAAGTCGCCATGGGCCCGGAATATAGCGATCTGAAAGCATCCCTTCACTGTCTCCGTTCTCTACCCGAAATGCTAAAAAAAACGGAAAACCAGGGAACGGCAGTACTTCACGAAAACTATTTGATGGCATGGCAAAATCGGGAAAAAGCAAGGCGGGTTTTCGGACTTGTTTTTGACCTGGGAACCAGCACGTTGGTCGGCAAACTCGTAAATCTGTTGAACGGAAGTGAGGTGGCAGCAATCTCCAGGCTCAATAGCCAAAGTAAATACGGATCAAACGTGATTAGTCGTCTGCAGTACATAAAGGAAAATCGAAACGGTCTGCGCACGCTTACCAACATTATCGTTGAAGATTTGAACTCGATTACCCAGCGCCTTTTAGAAGTGGAAGGGCTTTCCCCAGACGATATTTTTATTGCCGTTGCAGCCGGAAATACCACCATGCAGCACATTTTTCTTAACCTGGATCCCCTCGGCATTGCGGGTGCACCCTTTTCTCCTGTTTTAACCGACGGATTAATTCTCAGTGCAAAAGATGCCGGTCTAAAACTGCATCCGGAAGCCAGGTTGTATGTAATGCCGAGCAAATCGGGCTATATCGGCGGCGACATGATCAGCACCATCCTCGCATCCTCTGCCGCAGAACAGGATGATAAAATTATTCTCGGTCTTGATCTTGGCACCAATGGAGAAATTTTTTTAGGTAACCGGCAAAAGTTGTTGACCTGCTCTGCAGCGGCCGGTCCGGCCCTGGAGGGTGCGCAAATTTCCCAGGGAATGATCGCCAAAAGCGGTGCTATTGAAGGCGTTAGTTTCGATGAAGAGGGGCTTCGCTATCAGGTGATCAGTAACATTTTACCAAAGGGGATTTGCGGAAGCGGACTGGTAGACCTGGTGGCCGTGCTTTTGCATCGCGGCATTATCGATTCCCAAGGATTGATTTTGCCGCCACGGGAAAATGCTGATGATTATCTGAGTTCGAGGGTTATCAAAAATTCAGAGGTGCAAGACTTTCTTGTGGCTTCCAAAGAAGAAAGCTCTGGCAACAAACCGATATATCTCACCCAAAAAGACGTACGCGAACTGCAGCTTGCAAAGGGCGCTGTGGCAGCTGGTATCCAGACGCTTATGGATAAAATGGGTATCGGGATTCAGGATCTTGACCAGATTTATCTGGCGGGTGCGCTGGGTAATTTCGTTAACCCATACAGTGCCATGCGAATCGGCCTGCTTCCTACGGTTGCCCCGGACAAAATCAAGTCCCTTGGCAACGCTGCCAGCAAAGGCGCTGTGATGGTCATTTTATCCAGGCCTCACTGGCAAAAGGCCAACGACCTTGCCAAATCCATCGAACATGTTGAATTGTCCACCCATCTTGACTTTAACCGGTATTTTGTCGATAATTTGGATTTTCCTGATACAAATCTATGGTAAACCGGCTGATACTCCTAACACCCAGAGCAGAGACAAACCGTTCTTTCTGCTTTTCGAATATCTCTGATTTTGCTAAAAAGCCGACGTCAATTAGTGTTGATTACATCTATCTGAAAATCAAGAAAAAATCTAGGGGCAAATTTTGTAAAAAGAATTCGCCCCTAATGAAAAACAAAATTTATGGTCTGCTTTTGACTCTTTATTGT
>JAQYWI010000246.1 GCA_030145015.1 Desulfobacterales bacterium | reverse complement strand
TGAACAAAAATCCTCATTTATGGATGGACACAATCTAACCATCTTTCCATGATAAGGGGACGGAAATTGCGCGTTTCCGGCGGGCGCCAGGTTATTTTCGTAAGTTTCCCGACCGGATGCGATCGAGGGCGGTTTCGATGGGTTGCGGGTCGATATGCCGCATGAGGGTGCCGATGTACTGAACCTGCCTGCGCCGGGCGCCACGGCTTTTTATTTTACGTGCGAATTCGATGGCCGTCAGAAGCTCATCCGGCAGCCCCATGGTCTCAAGCTGGCCCAACGGCAGGGCGACCAACTGTTCGCCCAGGCGCTGCAGGGCCCGGTCTTCATTTTTTCTTTGGGTTCTGCTTTTATAATCCGTATCCATTTTGCAGGCCTCCTACTTCCGGTTTACCCTGCAGCTGCATAAAAAACATGACAAGGTATAGAAAAAAGAATAATAATAAGGCATTTGAATACTTTTGGACCTGTTTTCCGAATAAATTTTTAGTGACATCTCAAACAAATAAAAAATTTGTCATGTTTTTTACCCGGAGGGAAAGCCGAGGATGCCCCATCTACTTCGTTGCCAAGGGCTCGAAGTAAAATACTACGGCTTTGGACGTCTTGGATCTGGGGCATCCTCAACTTTTGAAATAACAGGGTTTACCCAACATCAATACCTGTTAAAATTTTCCTCCGGCGGCGCGCTCGCGTTCTTCCCACCGAAAAACGGACTTTCCCAAAATTCAGTTGATTTTACACCCAAACTCTTGCAATATTTACCATGGTGCGGCAACGGCAGGGTTCATTCATGCGCGTAACAGCTAATACTGCAAAAGGTTTGAAATGATCAAGCAATATCTCGACCGTTCTTTCCATCTCCGATTGAAACGAAAGCGGTGAAAAATGGTATCAGTCGATTGGGTCAAACGCCGTAGAAGAGAAAAGCGGCAAGCGACGGCATATCAGTATCAGAAGGATTGCCGTTATTTTGCCCAGATAGCCGATAGCTTAAAAGAAGCCGGCGCGGAGGAACTGGCTGAACTCGGTGCCGAAGATGTCAGGCCGGAATTCAGCGGAATTCATTTCAGGGCGGACAAATCAACCCTGTATCGAATTAATTATCTGACCCGGCTTCTTTCACGGTGCCTTGCGCCTTTAATATCATTCGCTTGTCATGATACCGATACGCTGTATCAGAAGGCCAAACAGATCGAGTGGGAAGATTTTTTTGCAAAAGGCAATACCTTTGCCGTATCGGGGAATGTTTCCGACAGCGCGATTTCGCATTCAAAGTTCGCTGCCCTCCGCCTTAAAGATGCGGTGGCCGACTATTTCAAAGAAAAAACCGGTCAGCGTCCGGATGTGTCGGTAAGGAATCCGGATATCTTGCTGAACCTTCATATCAGGCATGATAAGGCCGTCATAAGCCTCGACACTTCAGGCGGCGCGCTTCACCGGAGAGGATACAGAGAGGAGACCGTTTCTGCGCCGATGCAGGAAACCGTTGCCGCCGCGATTATCCGATTCAGCGAATGGGACGGTTCGGTTCCTTTATATGATCCTTTGTGCGGTTCGGGAACCCTTTTGTGTGAAGCGCTCATGCGGTATAGCCATATTCCTGCGGGTGTTTTCAGGAATCGATTCGGTTTTGAATTTCTACCCGACTTTGACGGCGCTGTCTGGAAGCAGGTAAAAAAAGAGGCCGACGGACACATCCGGGAACTGCCGAAAGGGCTGATTGCGGGCAGTGATGTGTCCGCGGAGGCTGTCAGCGCGGCGCGGACAAACCTGATGGGGCTCCATTACGGAAATAACGTAAGCGTTGAAAGGGCGGACTTCAGAAAGCTGTCCGCCCTTGAAGGGCATGTCATTGTAACCAATCCGCCTTATGGCATTCGGATGGGGGGAGACGAGAACCTTGACATGTTTTATAAAAATCTCGGCGATTTTCTGAAACAGAAATGCAAAAACTCGGCCGCTTTTGTTTATTTCGGAGAACGGAAATATGTCAAAAAAATCGGGTTGAAAGCATCATGGAAAAAACCGATCAAGGCCGGCGGGCTTGACGGCAGGCTGGTTAAATATGAGCTTTACTGAGAACATAAAGGGCTCACTCAAAAATAACTTCACATTTTGGACGTCGATCCATTCCGACCGGCTGCGTTGCGGAAGCTCGAAATATGCTTGATATTCCTGTGCTTCCGCGTCTTGCCGGCCGGGCGCCTCAACTTCCAAAATTGTGGATTTATTTCTTCGTGAACCCTAAGGGGGTCTGCCCCTGGCATTTGAAAAACCACCCCCTTTTTGAACCCTTTTTTCACTAAGAATCATACCTCATGGGTGCCATCATAATAATACCGCAATATAGAAAGGTGAAATTATGAAAGTTGATTTAAAAAGGAAAGCATTCATCGGAATAGGGCGTTTCATGATTCCTTTGCCACAAGCTTTGGTAAAGAAAGACATCAGAAAGATGGCGGATGCCATATGCAGAAAGACAGCTGGTGTATCCGATGAAGAAAGCAAGGTTCATCGTTTTGTTGTTATGACGATGACAGACACTAATGAACCCGTAACATCGGAATATATGTCGTAATTTCCCTGGATTTAAGGTCTAATCCCGGACGCGAGTAAACATCTCCAAAAGGAAACTCGATGGTATAACGACCCAAATCCGGAGCGATGTCTTTTAAGCTTTCAATCACGCGCTCACCCGCTTGGCCGTCAATTTGCTTTAGCTTTTCCCAACCTCGTTTATATCTATCATCCGTCATTATTGCCGCTTAATGATAATCTGTAATTTCAACATCTATCGTTGTTAACGTCAAGCGTTATGGTTTAAGTGTAACATCATTCGGCCCTCAATGCCTCGATGGGATCCAGGTTGGCGGCCCGGTAGGCGGGCAACACTCCGGCCAGAAGACCGATAAGCGCTGCCAGGATTTCAGCCAGAACCACATACAGCCACGGGGTGTGGGTGGGAAGGGCGGGCACGATCATTCCCAGAAGCCATGCCCCTCCGGTGCCGATCATCAGGCCCGCCAAACCGCCGATGCTCGACAGCACAACCGCCTCGCCGATGAAAAGGGAAAGGATCTGTCCGCGGCCCGCGCCGATGGCGCGAAGCAGCCCGATCTCAGCCTTTCTTTCAGTTATACTGATGGTCATGATCGTGAGGATTCCCACACCGCCAACCAGAAGTGAAATTCCGCCCAAAGCGCCCACGGCCAGGGTGAGTATATTGAGTACGGAGCCCAGGACATCCAGCATTTGTTCCTGGGTGGTAATGGTGAAGTCTTCTGCGCCGTGCCGATCCATGAGCAGTGCTTTGACGCTTTTAACAATCTCGTCCACGTTGCTGTCGCCGCCATAGATCATATCAATTTCCATGAGACTTTCCCGGTCGAACATGGCCAGGGCTCTTTGGGTGGGGATATACACGGCGTCATCTAAGTCGAATCCAAGCATCTGACCTTTGGATTCCATAACGCCGATGACCCGGTAGCGCTCTCCGCCGATGCGGATACGCCGGCCCAGGGGGTTCACTGAGCCCAGAAGCTCATCTTTCACCGTGCTGCCCAGCACGGCAAAGGCTCGGGCCGTGCGGGGATCGTCATCCGGGAGAAAACGGCCCATGGCCACCTTCATTTGCCACACCGCGGGAACCTGAGACCCCACGCCGAAGACGTAAGTCCGCCTGCTGCGCTTTCCGAATTCCACGGGTGCGTTTCCCTGGACAAAGGGAACCATGCCGAGGATTTTGGGAGTTTGTTCCAGCGCCAGGGCGTCATCAATGCTCAACGGTCGAACATTACTGATAAGGGCCCCTGACATGCCGGCGGTCGTGGTTTTACCGGGCGAGACTGCGATAAGGTTGGTCCCGAATTGAGTGAACTCCGAGAGAACGAACTTGTGGATGCCTTCGCCGATGGAGGTGAGGAGCACCACTGAAGCGATGCCCACGGCAATGCCCAACGCCGTGAGAAAACTGCGCATTTTTTGGCTGGATAAAGAAGCTATGGCCAGCTTTGCGGAATCATTGATTAACATAAGCAAAGTTCTTTGTAATATTGTGTCACAATTTGAAACGCTTAGTTTAGGTTATATTTATCGTAACCGTTCACGGGTTCAAAGGTTCAGGGTTCAGAGGTTCGAAGCTCAATGCAAATCTCAACCGTTGATACGTCAATCCTGAATTTTGGTTGCGACTTTGGGCTGAAAAAGCAAATTCATGGCACAGCAGGTTAATTTATAAGCAAAATGGCGGAACAATTCGATTGAGAGATTCACTGAGACTCATTTATTCCATTATTCCATCAGGCTTCAGCAAAAAAGCAACCCTAAACCTTTGAACCCTGAACCCGTGAACGGTTATTATTTATCTTCGAGACAATGCCTGCACCGGGTCTAGTTTTGCGGCCCGTCGTGCGGGCAGTACTCCGAATAGAAGCCCCGTGAGAAGGGCAACCAAGACAGCCGCTCCCAGGGCCCAGATGGGAGCCGTGATCGGAAACCTGGGGAACGCGCGTGAGAGCCCCCAGTTTCCTAAAAATGCCAGAATGAGGCCAAAACCGGCGCCGATGAGTGAGAGAATAGCGGATTCGGCCAGGAAAAGTCCAAGGATATGGGCGCCCCGGGCGCCGAGGGCCTTGAGCAGTCCGATTTCTGAGGTGCGCTGTGACACCGCGATCAGCATGACGTTCATGATCAGAATACCGGCAACCGACAGGCTGATGGCGGCGATGCCCGCAACACTCAGTGTCATGGCCACGAGAACGCGATCAAAAGTGGAAAGCAGGGCGTCCTGGGTTATGACGGTGACGTCGTCTTCGCCTTCATGCCGTTGGCGGATGGTACTCAATATGGCTTTCTTGGCCTTGGAGATGGCATCGCGGCCGTTGGCCTGCACCAGGATTCTGAACAGCGCGGAGGTATTGAACAGGGCCTGGGCAGAGGCCACGGGGACAACCACCACATCCCCCATGTCCAGTCCCAGAGATTGACCTTTTTTGGCCAGCACCCCGATGACCCGAAAGCGGCGGTCGCCGATGCGAACCCATTCGCCCAGCGGGGATTGATTCCCAAAGAGTTCTCTTTTGAGCTTGTATCCCATGACGCAGACCGCCAGGCCCCTTGTGGGGTCACCGGCGGGGATGAACCTGCCCTGGGCCATTGAAAGGTGGCGAATTTCAAAAAGATCGGCGGTGGAGCCGAGAATACTGACCTCCCGGTCTCTGTGCTTCCAGGAGACCGGGGCGGATCCCACCGTAATCGGCGCCATACGTCGGATGGCGGAACTCCGGGTGAGAGACAGGGCGTCTTCCAGGGTGAGGTCTCGGGGGGTTTGACCCAGAAGCGGGGGAGGGCCGCCCGTTGTTTCAGACCGGCCCGGCAATACGATTAAAAGGTATGTGCCCAGAGAGGTAAATTCATTGGTTACAAACCGGCGGGCGCCTTCTCCCAAGGCGGTGAGCAGAATGACCGATGCCACACCGATGGCCATGGCAAGAATCATTAACAGCGTCCGGGTCGGATAGCCCGACAGCGCTCTGGTACTGAATTGAATGGCATCCCCAGGTTTCATTTTCTCATGAATTTCCGGTATCCGTTGAGATCTTTCCGTCCACCAGCTGCACTCTTCGAGACGCCCGCTTACCCAGATCGGGATCGTGGGTTACCATAATCAGAGTCATGCCCTTATTGTTGAGATCTTCGAGTATTTGGATGACCTCTATCCCCGAGGTCCGGTCCAGATTGCCGGTGGGCTCATCCGCAAGAATAATGTCCGGCCGCATGATGGTGGCGCGAGCGATGGCAACCCGCTGGCGCTGTCCGCCGGATAACTGGTCCGGGCGATGTTTTGCGCGTTCCCTTAGGCCCAGGGAAGAGAGGGCCGCCTGGACGCGGGTTTTCCGGTCACCAGGATCTATGCCGGCAAGGATCATGGGCAGCTCCACGTTTTCAGCAGAGGTAAGGCGGGGTACCAGATGAAAAAACTGAAACACAAAACCAATTTTGTGACAGCGTACCGATGCCTGCTGGTCATCGGTCAACTCGGTTGTGTTCAGGTCTTCCAGGCTGTAGATCCCCTTGTCCGGTCTGTCCAACAGACCCACAATATTGAGCAGGGTGGATTTTCCCGATCCCGAAGGGCCCATGATGGCGACATATTCTCCTTGATGAACGGTAAAATTCACATTACTGAGCGCGTGAACCGTTTCGTCGCCCACCTGGAATATCCTCTCAATACCGGCTAATTGAATCATGGCGCCTCTTGGGATAACACCGCTTTCGCGCCGTCTTTTATTCCAGCACGATCCACATTGACCACCACCCGTTGGTCCGGCTTCAGACCGGAGATGACCTCGGTATAATACCAATTGGAAATTCCGCTTTTGAACGTGCGTTCCCGGATTACTTTATTATCCGGCAGATACACGAAGACTCGATTTCCCTCCAGCACGGCCTCGGTGGGGATGCGCAAAGTGTTCTCCCGAACATCCAATATGATCTCGACATCTGCGCTATAACCTGCCAGCATTTCCCGGATGTCGGTCGGTATGGTGAATTCCACCTCCACGTCCACGGTGCGGGCCTGTTTTTCACGATCCAGCACATAGGGAGCAATCCGGCGGACTTTGCCTGCAAAGCGGCGATCGCCGAAGGCGTCCAGGCTCACCCGGGTGGTCATTCCCGGTTCAATGTTGGGGACATCCACCTCATCGATGGGCGCGGTGACATAAAAGCACGTATTGTCAATAAGATCCACTACCGGCGGTGTGGCGATGCCTATAGGAGACGGGGTTACGTATTCGCTCAGTTCGCCGTTAATCTCCGCTACCACCCCATTAAAAGGGGCGATAA
>JAQYWI010000245.1 GCA_030145015.1 Desulfobacterales bacterium | reverse complement strand
GATCGGATATATAAACAGGGCCAAAAGCCCGCAGGGTATAACAAAAAAGCCCACCAGCGGTACAATGACCGCATTTGCCAGGAGTCCGATGACCGATATCTGATTAAAATAAAACATCACCAGCGGCAGGGTGCCGCAAATCGCAAAAAAGGACACCAGAAAAAACGTGAACAATTTTCGGAGCAGTTGAAGACGAAACCCGCTTTTGGTGATTACGCTACCGATCGGCAGGGCCTGGTGGGTGCGAGACAGTCCGTAAAGGATAGACAACACGGCCATAAACGAAAGTTGAAATGAGATGGAAAAAACTGAAGGCGGATAAAAGATCAGGATGATAAAAGCGGCCAGGGCCAGAATATTGAAGGCATCGCGCTCGCGTTCGACCAGAAACGTCATTAGAAACGCGGTGACCATGATAAGCGCCCGCTGGGTCGAGGGCGACATTCCGGAAATAAGGCCATAAATGCAAACCGGAACTAATGAAAAAATAGCAGCCCCCTTGCGCGTCCATGCCCGCCAGAGAAACGGCTTAACAAAGCACAACAGTTTTTGAAAAAAGAAAAAAGCGACCGTGGCGACGATGCCGATATGAAGTCCTGAAATCGCGAGGATATGGCCGACGCCGGCGCGATTAAAAGTGTCGCGTAACTTCGATGGGATCGCCGCACGATCACCGATAATCAGGGCTTTTAGCACCGCGGCGGATGAACCATTGCCGGCCCGCTCGATGAGTGCTGCCAGGGCGCGACGGGCGTCGTAGAGCTGTTGCGGCAGGCCCTTTGAACCTTTTTTTTGGATAACCTCCAGTCGATTGCCCTGGGTGTAGGCGGTGCGCCATATGCCTTTAAAGGCCATATATCGTTGGTAGTTGAATCCTCCCGGATTGTTGAAGTTGCGGATTGCCCGCAGTCGGCTGCGAAATACAACTCGATCGCCTTTGGCAAACGCCGGACCCGGATCTGTTACCGTAACCCGAATCTTGCCGGTGACCCGATGGAACTCCTTTTGGCGGCTCAGGGCATCTGCACGCAAAACAAATCTTTTTAAATATTTAGATTCGACCGGATCGGAGTCCACCACCCCGGCAATCTGCCAGCGACTTTCATCTGAAAAATGCTGAATGTGATTGGGAGAAAAGTTCGGTGATACCCAGGGCTGGACGGAAGCATATCCCAGGAGCGCAAAAAGAATAATCGGGGCCCATGCGGCCGCTTGGTTGCGTTTGATGCTGATTCCGGTTAAAACGGCAGCGCAGACAACAGGCACCAGCAAACCCGCTGTATGGCCCGGAAATCGACTCCCCAAAATGATACCGCTTATCAGCGCTATCAGCAGCGGCACAATCGGGCGTAAATAAACCTGCCTGAGCATGGTTTTGTCCGTTACCAGTCGTCGTTGTTTAGAAGTGGTATCAAAACCCCATCTCCCCGCTTAATGAAGCGGGATTTCGCATCTAATTGAAAGAATATTTAAGGGGCTCAAAAGGCGCCAATGGTCCGCCAGAATGTGTGGCGGATTACCCCGCAAGCGGGACGCCTTGATGCATACATTAATTTTTTAAGATTAGATATTAATCCGCCTTCGGCGGACCCTTGAACCTGATCTGAGGCTTTGAAACCACTTCTCGTTGTTTGGATGCCAGCCCGTTTATTTTAGGCGCTTGATGGCGGCTCCCAATTCGGAGAACTTCTGCTCGATGGCCTCATACCCCCGGTCCAGATGATAGACGCGATTGACTTCGGTCTTGCCTTCAGCCACCAGGCCGGCCAAGATCAGCGACGCGCTGGCTCTCAGGTCACTGGCCATCACTGGGGCCGCGGACAGGCCGGATACGCCTTTAACCATGGCGGTATTGCCTGAAATTTTAATATCGGCACCCATGCGTTTTAATTCACCGACATGAATAAAGCGGTTTTCAAAAATGGTCTCTGAAATCATGCTGGTGCCCCTGGCAATGCTCATCAGCACCATGAATTGCGCCTGCATATCGGTGGGGAACCCCGGGTAAGGCTGGGTTTTAACATCCACACTGACAATTTCATCATTTCCGTCAACATGGATGCTTTTTTTATGGGTCTGGATCCGGATACCGGCGCTTTGCAATTTATGGATGCAGGCGCTCACGTGATCCGGCTCGCAACCCACCAGGGTAACGTCGCCGTGGGTCAGGGCAGCAGCAATCATAAATGTGCCGGTTTCGATTCGATCCGGAATAATGGACACCGCTACCGGCTGCAAAGCGCTGACCCCTTTTATGGTAATGACTGCGGTTCCGGCGCCCTGAATATCGGCCCCCATCTTATCGAGGACCTCAGCCAGCGCGACGATTTCGGGCTCCCGGGCGGCATTGCGCAAAATGGTGGTGCCTTCGGCTAAAACAGCCGCCATCATCAGATTTTCAGTGCCGGTGACCGTCACGGTATCGAAGTAAATCTCGGCGCCTTTTAACTTTTTGGCTTCCGCCTGGACATAACCGTGTTCCAATTTAATGTTGGCGCCAAGTTGGGCCAATCCTTTCAGATGAAGGTTAATCGGACGCGCCCCGATCGCACATCCGCCCGGCAGGGAAACTCTGGCCTTTTGCAATCGGGCCACCATGGGCCCTAAAACCAGGATGGATGCCCGCATCTTGCGCACCACGTCATAAGGTGCCTCATAGCTGAGGATACGCCCGGTATCAACGTACACCGTATTGCCCTGAGTTTCCGCGTGGGCGCCTAGATTAGAGAGCAGCTCTTTAATGCTTGCAATGTCCTTTAAATCCGGGACGTTTGAATACGTATTCAACCCCTCGGTTAACAGGGAAGATACCAGAATCGGCAGCGCGGCATTTTTTGCACCGCTGATGCGCACCTGCCCTTTTAGCCGGCGTCCGCCTTCGACTATAATCTTGTCCATCCGAACTCCTCATCAAAACAAAAAAGCGCTCCCCGACAATGGTGGCGGAAGCGCTTTTTGACATTTATCGGTTTTGAGATCAGTGGTGATTACCGTCTTTACCTTTGCTGATATCAAGAACTGCCTTGATGACACAATAGGTCACCCCGAGGCCGATGACCGTCAATGCATACCAAAGTCCTCCATGAAACACCATATGGCTT
Organism: Desulfobacterales bacterium; assembly: GCA_030145015.1. Next base: position 3,754 of record JAQYWI010000245.1, on the reverse strand, counting down.
GGATCCCAAATCCATTCAAAACTAAATGGTAACATGTATTTCCTCCATCACTATGATTCAGCCGGGCTCAATTCCGGTTCGGGACCGGCATCGGTTGTTTGCGTCTCCGGCTCGGCAACTTGAGCCGCAGCGGCCGGTACATCAATGGGATTCAATTCCCGTTCCTGGGGAAAAATCGGTAAATACCGAAACGATATCGAAATCATAATAACGCCGTATGCCACCGGCAAAAGGGTGGTGGCGATTTCCTGCCAGCTGGGGAAATACGTCGCCCAGCTCTCGAAGCTCAGCACCGGAATGGCCAGGACCTGCAGCACCATCACCCAGCGATTGAGGCCGACCCCCAGCACCGCCAAAAAGACCGCCAGCAACAGGGTTGCCTGGGTTTTGCGACCTTTGTCGGTAATCAGAATAAGCGCCGGCAGGACACCGCAGATGCCAATTTCTAAAATCAGGATCCAAAGACCGTATAACGATCCTGCATTGTTGCTGTAAAATTGCATGAAGGTAAACCCTTTTGACGGCGCCGTAACGTTGGCCCAGTACAGGGTGTCCGCAATCTTGGCGATAATATAGAAAAAGATCATCCAGCCGGAAATTTTGGCCAAGAGCTCAATCACATTGTCTTTGACCAGCTTTTTGCGGGTTATTTTTTCAGTCAGCTTGGTAATCAAGATGGTAAAACAGGGTCCACCGGCGGCCGCTGACCAGGTGAACAGAAAAAATGTCCAGGGCCAGATAAAAACGCCTTCGCGAAAGCCAAAGGGGCGGCCAAAAAGGACGCCCGGGACACCGCCTAAAGATCCCTGGTGGAAAAAGGAGAGAAAAACACCGGTGGCTGCAAACACCGCCATGACTTCGTGCATGTTGTGGCCCAGTTTGTGGAAAAAGGGTATCTTGTCAATCTGGCGATTCTCTAAAACAACCGGGACATACTCGATGATCAGAACGATCAGGTAAGCAGAGAGACAGAAGGCCACCTCGGTCAGCATGGAATGAACATTGGCATGCCAGAAGATAAACCATCCCCGCAGGGGTTGTCCGACATCGAAACCCAGAATCAGCAGCGCCGAGGTGTAACAGATGACCCCGATGAGCACGGCGAAATTAATGATATTTTTGATTTCACCCTTGCCGACGATGTATCTTAAAAAACCGGTAAAGAAGGCCCCGCCCCCCAGGGCGATCACTGCGAGATCAGCCCAGATCCACAACGCGAACCCGTAAGCGTTGTTCATGTTGGTCTGATTGAGCCCTTTTATGTAAATAAGCAACATGGCAAAGACACCCCAGGCCAGAACCGCGCCATTGGCGCCAATCCACAGGAGAAATTGCCAGATTGGGCAGCGTTTAACCCCTTTGGGAATTAATGCAGAGTCCATAAGTTCCGTGCTCCTAGATTGAAAAGATTGCCAGAATTGAAATAAAAACAGCCTTTCTTAAATCAGCTGTGGGTTTTGTTTTTAAATTCGTCCTTCAGATAATTGTCGCCGGCCTTTCTGACCCACTCACGCCTGGAGAGATAATAGATCTTGGTGTTGGTCCCCAGCCGTTCCAATAGACGAAAAGCCCTGGGATTATTCGGCCGGCCTTCGTGTTTGGGATCCGGCTGGGCCATTTGATGAACCGCATGTTCGGGATTATTCAAATCACCAAATGTAATCGCGCCGGCCGGGCATGCCTCGGTGCAGGCGGTTTGATACTCATCCTCTTCTATTTCCCGGCGCTCTTCCATATAGGCCTGCTCCTTGGCCGACTGATAACGCTGGATACAGAAGCTGCATTTTTCCACAACCCCCCGCATGCGCACCGATACGCCCGGGTTCAGCATTTTTTCCATTCCATCCGGCCAGATCGGATCCCACCAGTTAAATTGGCGCACATGGTACGGACAGGCCGCCATACAGTATCGGCACCCGAAACAGCGCGGATAAATCTGGCTGACGATTCCGGTATCCATATCATAGTCCGTGGCGGTCGCCGGACAGACAGATACGCAGGGAGAATGTCCGCCGTGCCCTTCACAATGCTGGCAGGGTCTTGGAAGAAAGCATTCCTCAGTGTCCGGAAAAGGTTTGCGGTTCGTCAACCTGTAAACGCGCATCCATGAAATACTGATCAGCTTATCGGTTTCATCTTCCCGGAAAGGGACATTGTTCTCTGCCATACAGGCAACCATACATGCGCCGCAACCCGTGCATTTATCCAGATCAATGACCATTCCAAACTTCTTGGCATTTTCGCTTTCCATCTGCACCCCTTGGTAGCAATAACATTTTGGAATTTAAATAAATTAATGAAAATATAATAGACAGATTGAGGCCTGAGTTTTTGCCTCAATCAAGGAATAATGGAATAGTGGAATGATGGAATAACAGTCCAGTATCCTCTCCGATCCGCATGCTCTATGGGCCGGAGGTCAAAACCCATTATAGCGCCAACGCTTCACTGCGTGCCCAATATTCCAGCATTTCAACATTCCCTCCGGGGCGTAAGCCCAACGGACCGGAGGCCAATTGGCGCGAAGCCCCTAACCTGTTTCTATCGTCAATACTCAATCAACTCAGGCTTTACTGAGCTTGGCCCGCATTCCCCAGGCCGCGTTATGGCCCGATGCGGGGTCCTCGATCGCGCTGCTGAGCCGGTTGTAATTGACACCCCGGCCGGCCAAAAATCTGTCATAGGCCGTATGGCCCAGGCCCCGGGGAAGGGCGACAAGGCCGGGCATAATCCCGTTGGAAAGATGGACCTTAACCCGGGCAGAGCCCTTGAGGGTGGTCAGGTTGACAGCCCTTCCTTGTGCGAGTCCGAGTTGCTTGGCCGTCTCCGGGTTGAGCTCCACCAAAACCTCATTGCCTTGCAAAATCGTGTCTTCAAGCGCTTTAATCAGAAACGGCGGTGACCCCATAAAACCACTGGCAAGCCGCATCGTGTCATAGGGCACCAGTGTCAGCGGATAGAGTATTTCATCTCCTTCGAGTTTTAGCGGACTGTAGCCGGCCAGCATGTTTATTTCGTTATTGCTAAATTCAAATTTTGCCGAATCGGTTTCAAATGCCTTGGCCCAATCCGTGCCGCTAAATCCGGCATCCACCCAGTAACCCTCTTCAACCAGGGTATCCCACTTATCGCCCAGGGTTTCTTCCAGACAGGTGACGTAATCCTCCCAGGGAAAGGCGGCGCCAATGGTGTGGCCCAGCGCTTTGGCCAGTTGAATAACCACATCGCCGGTATGTTGGGTGTTATAGAGCGGCTCGATGGCCGGCTGTGTTAATCCGATGATGGGTTTGGGGAAGCCCGCAGCCGCCGGAATATCTTCGTAACGTTCCAAAAAGACATGGTTTGGAAGCACCATATCCGCCAATTCCGTAGTTTCATCCATATAAGACGAAAAACTAACGACAAACGGAATCTTCTCAAACGCTTTTTTCACCGATTCGGTATCCGGCAAAGAATACCCCGGATTGGCACCGGCGACAAAAAGCACCTGAACCGGTGACTCCGCACTGGCGTTTATGACCTGCGGCAGGCGATGCAATAAATAGCGGGCATTCGGATAGCGGTAACTGCCGGCACCATCCAGGCGCGGCTGTTGCATCCCCTCTGAGGCGACACCGTCCATTTCCGGGTCCGGCCAATCGATATAATCCGGCTCGGGTACCGCCCAGACACCCCCCGGCCGGTTGATATTGCCCACCAGGGCGTTTAAGGTATGCACCGCTAAAAACTCCAGTAAGCTGCCGGGCAGATGGCC
>JAQYWI010000244.1 GCA_030145015.1 Desulfobacterales bacterium | reverse complement strand
ATACTTTATTTTCCTAGTGGTCGGAGTAATTGGGTTTGTATTATTTTGGGGAGCAGTTATTTATTTTATCATCAAATTTCTCAGAAGCCCCTCCCGTTTGTCCAAGGCGCAAAAGTACGATTTACTTACCAAGGGCATGCAGGCCTATTCAGGCCGTGGAGGGGGTTCAAGAGATCTTATGGATTCTCAGGCCGGAAGTTTGGCTGCAAGCGAGGGAATCGATCTTAACGACAACCGATAATACATTCTCTGTATCATATTCCGGCGCTGCAATTATTAAAGCTCTGATAAGCACCATGCACCACAGGTATTTCGATGAGTTACTGCTTTGAAATACGGGGCTCCGCGGAGAAATCACGAATCGGGATCGGACCAGGCTATCCTCTTGAATTTTTGGAAAAAGAGGCCCAATAATAGCTATTATGTTATCTTAGCTTTGCCTTTTTGGGATTAAAAATGTTCGTTTAAAAAACAGAATAGCCGCAGCCTGAGCAGGCTGCGGCTTTATATTTATGGTGCCGAAGGCCGGACTTGAACCGGCACGGCTTTTGGCCACTACCCCCTCAAGATAGCGTGTCTACCAAGTTCCACCACTTCGGCATATAGTATAAATTCCGTGCCCGAATATACAAGAATGCACGGTTTATTCTGTTTTCGCCGGGTTAGCCGGTGCGTTGTTTTCTGGCGAAGCGGTCTGCCCTTGAGTTGCCGGTGCCGATTGGGCCGGCGCTGTACTCTCCTCCGGGCCGACTTCGCCTTGGGTTACCGGTGCCGGCTGTTCAATAGGCGCCTGGGTTGTTTCCATGATCGAATCTGAGGTTCGATGACTGGACAAATATGCAAGCGATAGGGACGTGAGCATAAAAACAATTGCAGCTGCGGTGGTCGCTTTACTTAAAAATGTTGAAGCGCCGGTGCTGCCAAACAGGGTTTGGCTGCCTCCCCCACCAAATGCCGCACCCATATCGGCCCCTTTTCCGGTCTGAAGCAATACAATCATGATCAGGGCGACACATACGACAATATGAATAACGATCAGTACTAGAGACATAGAATTATTTCTTTACATTTTGAATTTATTTTTTAAACTGTATAATCTTACTAAACGATTCGGCGCTCAGGCTCGCGCCTCCGACCAGGGCACCATCAATGTCCGGCATTGCCATTAAATTCGCTATATTATCCGGTTTAACACTGCCACCATACAATATTCTGATGGATTTGGAAAGATCATTTCCAAAACGCTTCTCAATCAAAGAGCGGATAAACTGATGGACCTCCTGGGCCTGGTCGTCTGTGGCGGTTTTGCCGGTTCCAATGGCCCACACCGGCTCATAGGCGATAATCAGCGTATCCAATTGGCCCGGAACCAGCCTTTCTAACCCCTCTTTAACCTGTTTGTCAAGTACGGATAACGTTTGCTCAGCTTCCCGCTCTTTTTCGGTCTCACCCACACAAAATACCGGTTTCAGGCCGGTTTTAATCGCCGCATGGATTTTTTTGTTCACGGTTTCATCGGTTTCACCGAAATATTGGCGGCGCTCAGAATGGCCGATGATACCATATTGACAGCCCACAGATTTAAGCATGGGGGCTGATATCTCGCCCGTATAGGCACCTTCATCTTCCCAGTAAAGATTTTGGGCTCCCAGCGCTACCGGGGTGTTTTGAATCACCCGGGATACCGATTCAAGGGCCGTAAAGGTCGGGGCAATCATGATATCGACACCTGTGATCGCACCCACGCTTTCAACCAGCTGCTTTGCAGTTTCAGCAGCTTCCGGCGGTGTTTTATACATTTTCCAGTTACCGGCAATCAGCGGCGTTCGATTTTCCATTTTTATCGTCCTCTCGCCCGGTAGGGCATCGTTAATTCGTTAAATGGTCAATTCGTCGAATAGTCAATTAGTCAGAGGATTCAATCCATTTTAAACGATTTAACGAATCAACTATTTAACCATTTAACCAGCTGCCAATAGCTTATCGGGTTACCGGCTCGACAGCCTTATTATCTGTGGACCCTGAGACCAGAGCCTATAGCTCCGCTCCAACCATGGCTGCCAGATCCACCATGCGATTCGAATAACCGGCCTCGTTATCGTACCAGGCCAGCACCTTTACCATATTATCGATCACATGGGTAGTCGGGGCATCCACGATTGAGGAAAATGCGGATCCATTAAAGTCGATGGATACCAGTGGCGCTTCGCTGTACTTCAGAATGCCGGCCAGGGACTCTTCCGAAGCCTTCTTCAAGGCCGAGTTCACATCTGAAACGGTAACGCCGGTTTTCTCTATGGTGGCCACAAAATCCACTATCGAAACATTGGGGGTGGGGACACGGATGGCAAGCCCGTTGAGTTTGCCTGATAATTCCGGTAATACCAGCGCCACGGCCTTGGCCGCACCGGTGGTGGTGGGGACCATGGACAGCGCTGCCGCTCTGGCGCGGCGCAAATCCTTGTGAGGATAGTCCAACAGCCGCTGATCGCCGGTATAGGCATGGATGGTGGTCATCAATCCGTATTTTAGCCCGAAATTCTCCAGGAGTACTTTGGCTACCGGTGCCAGGCAATTGGTTGTGCACGAGGCATTTGAAATAATATGATGCTGGCGCGGATCATACTGGCTCGAGTTGACCCCCATGACAATTGTTATATCGGGATCGCCGGCCGGCGCGGATATGATGACTTTGCGTGCTCCGGCAGCCAGATGTTTGGACGCACTTTCGCGATCACGAAACAGCCCGGTGCATTCCGCCGCGACATTTACACCGAGTTCGCCCCATCCTAAATTTTCAGGCTCTTTAATAGACCGGATGACAACGGATTTGCCATCTACTTCCAGCCGGTCATCTTGAGCGCTGACATCTGCTTCCAATTGGCCGTGTACGGAATCATATTTAAGCAGATGAGCCATTGTGGCTGCGTTCATAAGATCGTTGATGGCAACGACTTCAACCTCAGGATTTTTCAAGGCCGCCCTAAAAACCAGGCGTCCAATCCTGCCAAAACCATTAATACCAAGCTTAACCGTCATAATATCACCTTTCGATTTTTTCCACTAGCAGTTCATTTTTGATATCGTTTCTTGTAATTTTGCGTGCCGTTAATTAGCTGCGTTTATTTCCTTTTAATAAGCTACTTGCCAATGAGATACTTTTTTTGCCAAATGCTTCCAGTTTGATTGCTAATTTGGTGAGGTCCACCTTCGCTCTAGTGTTTGCCGCCTGGATCAAAATCGGAAGGTTTACCCCGGAAATCACCTCAATTTGTCCTTCCTCAAGAAACGAATAGCTTAAGTTGGAAGGCGTGCCCCCAAACATGTCTGTTAAGATAAGTACACCCTCTTCTGATTTGACTTTTTTAATGCCGGCGGCAATTTTCCCGCGCAGCACCTCGGCGCTCTCATTCAAATCAATGGAAACCGAAACCAGAGCTTCAGGACGTTTGCCGATAATAAATTCAGCGGCTTCAATTAAGGCATCACCTAATTGACTATGGGTAACGATAACGATACCGATCATAATTCTCCTTTATAAGAAAGTGCCTAAAATGCCTAAAAAAGCAAGTGAGCTAAAGTTAAAAGTGATCTAAAGTGACTAAAGTTAAGGAATTCTGCCATTTTATAAAAAGATGGAGCGCGAGCGACACCACAACTTTAGGCACTTTTTTTCCAATTATCTAACGTAGATCACTTATTTTTATGAGATAGTTTCTAGCTATGACGACTGACCCATATCACGATGAATAATTTCGACTTGCTGTATTGTTTTTCGGATGTGGTCAAAAATGGTGCGTGCGATGGTCACCGAACGATGTCGACCTCCCGTGCAGCCGACGGCAACGGTTAAATAGGCCTTGCCTTCTTTTTCATACATGGGGATCAAATAGTCAAGAAGATCCAAATACTTTTTGAGGAATACCTGGGTTTCGGCATGGTCTAAGACGAAATCTTTAATTTTGCGGTTTTCCCCGTCCAGCGGTTTCAATTCCGGGACAAAATACGGGTTAATCAGGAATCGGACATCGATAATCAGATCGGCATCGCGCGGCACGCCGTATTTAAAGCCGAAAGACACAACCTGGATCCGCATGGGTATCAGTTTTCTGCTTCTGCGGGCAAATTCAAGAATATTGGCTTTGAGTTCGTGGACATTAAAATTGGTTGTGTCGATGATTTTGTCGGCCGCCGCCCGCAGATCCTTTAATTGTTGCTTTTCGGCCCTAATACCCTCCAGCAGTCCCTTGCCCTGTGAAAGTGGGTGTTGTCTTCTTGTGGTGCTGTACCGTTGCACCAAAACATCTTCCTCGGCTTCCAGAAAAAGGATTTCAAAATGGTATCCTTTCTTCTTAAGCGATGCGAATATCGCGTCATATTTGGCGAGAAATCCCTTTTCGCGCAAATCCATCACAAAGGCAATACCGGCAATTTCCGTTTCACTTTCGATGGGCAATTGGAGAAACTTCGGAAGGAGGGCGACAGGCATATTATCAACGCAATAAAAGCCAGAATCTTCAAAGGCTGCCATTGCGGTGCTTTTCCCGGAGCCCGAAAGTCCGGTTATAATGATGATGGTTAAATGTTTCACTTTAAATCATCGATTCGGATTAAAATTCTTCATCCTCCTCTTTGATAATTTCAAATATTTCATCGCGATCGGCCGCGTTTTGCAGGCGTTCTTTGAACTGGTCGTTTTTAAGAATTCTGGAGATCCGGGCTAATAGTTTCAGATGAAGACCGGTTGAATTCTCGGGGGTTATCAAAATAAAAAAGATATGGGTCGGCTTGCCGTCAATCGCCTCAAAATCGACGCCCTTACGGCTGAGGCCAAAGCCGAGAACCAGCGCTTCGAGATCCTTTATTTTGCCATGCGGGATTCCGATACCCCCTCCGATACCGGTACTTCCGAGCCGTTCCCGATCCATTAACACCCAGACCAGATCCTTATGGTCCTTACCGGTGGTGGGGGCCAACGGAACTACCAGTTCTTCAAGAATACCTTTTTTGGTTTGCGATTTTAGATCATCTAAAATCGCTTCTTTTTGCAAGACATCAAGAATTTTCATTTTATACTCACAAAATTAAAATCGGGCAGTAAGTTATATCACCTTTTAATAATTACGGCAAACAAAACTCACTACCCGCAATTGATTTAACCGTTGGGTTGAATCAATCCATAATGGCCGTCTTTGCGGCGATACAGAACATTGACCCGGTCTGAGCGGGCATTGGTGAACACCAGAAAGTTATCACTTAACAGGTCCATCTGTAAAACCGCTTCTTCGACATCCATGGGTTTGTACTCAATATTTTTGATTTTAACTTCTCTTACGATCTCCTCGTCCGGCAAGTTAGTATCGGCTTCCATCAGACCTATGTTTTTGGCATTGACGCCGGGTCTGCGTTCCCTAATTTTTTGCTTGTTCTTTTTTATTTGTTTTTCAAGTTTGTCCAGGACCATATCAATCGCCGAGTACATGTCATTGGTTTCTTCTTTACCATTTATCGTAAGCCGGTCTCCGTTAATATTAATTTCAGCGATATGGCGGAATTTCTCAACCAATAAGACCACATTGGCCTCGGCGGGGTTATCGAGAAAACGATCAAATCGATCGAGTTTATCGCGAACATAGGATTTTAATGTATCGGTAGGATCAAGGTTTTTAAAGGTTACAGATGTCTGCATGCTGAAAGCCCCCCTAAATTTGCTTGCGTTTGTTTGATGGTAATACTTTTAGCATTTCACGATATTTCGCAACAGTTCGGCGTGCAATGTGAATTTGATGTTCTTCTTTTAGAATCAGTGAAATCTTATCGTCACTGTATGGTTTTTTCGGGTCTTCATTGAGAATGATCAGCCTAATTTTTTCCTGAACACTGGCGGAGGCAATATTGCCACCCTGGCCCTGTCTGATTGAACTATTAAAAAAGTATTTCAACTCAAAGATGCCCTGGGGCGTGTAAGCGTATTTGTTCGTGGTCACCCGGCTAATGGTGGATTCATGCATCCCGATATCTTGGGCAACATCTCTAAGAACCATGGGTTTGAGATGGGCAATTCCCTTTTCGAAAAATTCCCTCTGGAATCCTAAAATGCTTTCCATTACTTTAAAAATGGTCTTTTGGCGTTGATGGATACTTTTAATCAGCCAGGCGGCCGATCGGATCTTGTCCTGGATATAATCTTCGGCTTCTCCGGATATTTTTTTACCCCGACTGATGGTATTTTTATAAAACGAGTTGACGCGGAGCTTGGGCATCCCATCATCGTTGAGCATCACCACAAAGTCGTTCTCCAATTTGTAGACATGAATATCCGGATTAATATACTGCGGTGTTTCTTCGCTGAATTGTCGGCCGGGTTTGGGTTCAAATCCCTTGATGACATTAACCGCTGCAATCACTTCATCCATGCTTACCTTTAATGCTTTGCAGATGCCCTTATAATTTTTCTTTTCCAGATCATGCAAATGGTTGCTGATGATCTCGGTGATAATTGTATTTTCGAAACCGAAATGCTTGGCCTGAATAAGCAGGCACTCTTTGAGATCCCGGGCACATACACCGACCGGATCAAAGGTTTGCATTTTTGCCAGAATGTATTCAACTTCTTCGGGCGGTGTATTGCTCATGATCGCAATTTCATCAACTGAACCATCCAGAAAACCGTCTTTGTTGAGGTTGCCGACGATAAGACTGGCGACGGCCTCCTCTTTCTTGGCCGGCTTGGTCATCAGAAATTGCCACAACAGATGATCGCACAAGGATTTTTTAGGTGCGATAAAGGCATCAAATCGCGGTGTATCTTTATCCTCGGCTTCATAACTGACACTGCCGGGTGTATTGTATTCACCCAGATAGATACTCCAGTCAATGTCATCATGGATTTTT
>JAQYWI010000079.1 GCA_030145015.1 Desulfobacterales bacterium | reverse complement strand
AATTACACGATTGCTTTTAAAGATGACACAGCGTTTAAAAAAACCACTCGTGAGCGTGATTATCCCGACCTACAATCGGGGCTGGATCGTTAAGGAGGCCATTGATTCCGTTTTAGAGCAGGACTTCGATGATTATGAACTGATTGTGGTTGATGACGGGTCCGATGATAACACACCGGCGATTCTGAGAGCATACGGGAACAAGATTACCGTTTTGCACCAACCCAACAAAGGCGTCAGCGCTGCAAGAAACCGCGGCATTGCGGCGGCCTCGGGCCGGCTGATTTCATTTTTGGATTCAGATGATCTGTGGTTGCCGCGGAAGCTTTCAGCCCAGGTAAAATTTTTTAAAGACCATCCGGAGGCCGTCATCAACCAAACCCAGGAGCACTGGGTGCGAGACGGTGTACGCGTAAACCCGAAGAAGAAGCATCATAAATTTTCAGGAATGATATTTGAAAGATCCCTGGCCCTCTGTCTGGTAAGTCCCTCGGCTGTCATGATTAAAAAAAGCCTTTTTGGCACTGTGGGTATTTTCGATGAACATTTGCCGGCCTGTGAGGACTATGATCTGTGGCTTCGAATCAGCTGCCGCTATCCGGTGCATCTTATTGAGACGGCCTTGATCATCAAGCGTGGCGGACACGATGATCAGCTTTCCAAAGCGGCGGGGCTGGATAAATATAGAATCCAGTCCCTGGCCAAAATAATCGACAGCGATTTGCTGACACCCCGGCAAAATCAAGCAGCAGTGATCACTTTGAAAGAAAAATGTGAAGTTTACGCCGGAGGCTGCCGCAAACGCGGCCGTGAAGAGGAGGCCAAATACTTCCATCTGCTGGCCGGGAAATACCTGCGATAGAAGACAGAATACAGAAGATAAGCAGTAGAAGAAAACCGAATTTATTACAAAATTCTTGCATTCGCGATTCTGATTTGATAGGCAATCTTAATGTAACCGAATTATTGATTTATATATGGTGTCAACTTCTATTATGTATTAGCAAAATTGAAAGGAGGCACGCGATAATCGTGCGGAAAATGTTTGAGCATAATCATTAACAGGTTAACCCATAAGGAGGTTCAGATGAAAAAAGTATCTATTCTTGTTTTAGCCCTGATCTTCGGTTTTTCCCTTCTCAGTTGTGGACCTGGAGAAGAAGCCAAAACTGAAGAAAAGGCAGCTGCCGGAGAGAAGGCCAAGACAACCTTTGTCACGATCGGCACCGGCGGGATTACCGGTGTCTATTATCCGACCGGTGGGGCGATTGCCAGAATTGTCAACAAGAAGAAAGACGAATACGGCATCCGTGCGACGGTTGAATCAACCGGCGGGTCGGTGTTTAACGTAAATGCCGTTATGACCGGCGACCTGGAGTTTGGCGTGGTCCAATCCGACAGGCAGTATCAGGCCATTAACGGACTGGCCGAGTGGAAAGACAAAGGCAAACAGGAAGATCTGCGCGCGGTATTCAGCGTCCATCCGGAGTCGATCACCCTGGTTGCCGCGGTTGATGCCGGTATTGAAAAAATTGAAGATCTGAAAGGCAAACGCGTGAACATCGGCAACCCCGGTTCCGGACAGCGCCAGAATTCCATCGATGCGCTCACCGCCGCGGGGATTGATTATAAAACGGATATAACGGCCGAAAGTGTCAAGGCCGCCGAAGCTCCCGGTCTGTTGCAGGACGGTCGAATTGATGCCTTCTTTTACACCGTCGGACATCCCAGCGGCGCCATTAAAGAGTCGACCGCCGGGGCCCGCAAGGTTCGATTTGTGCCGGTTACCGGCTCCGGGATTGACAAACTCATCGCCGACAATCCTTACTATGCCAAAGCCAAAATTCCGGTTGCGCTTTATCCGGGTGCCCAAAATGATGCCGATGTCGAAACATTTGGGGTAAAGGCCACATTTATCACCTCCGCCAAAGTTCCGGAAAATGTCGTTTACGCCATTACAAAGGAAGTTTTTGATAATTTTGAGGCGTTCAAAAAACTTCATCCGGCTTATGCGGTTTTGACCAAAGAAAACATGATGGAGGGTCTGTCCGCACCCTTGCATGCGGGGGCTGAAAAATATTACAAAGAAGCCGGATTAAAGTAAGCAATAACAACCAGCCTGCCTGCGGGGCGGCGGTTTCAACAACCGCCGCCTCTAACTTGTTCTGATAACCTTTAGCGTTTAGCAGCAAAGCCTATTTTGCCGCTCATGTTGCGCGTATTCTCTATCCGGTCTTTGTGGCCATCTTAATCTGCTGATATTTGTCAAAATTGGATACCGGTCTGGAATTCCAGACTTGTTTTTGCCTTCAATCATTGTTGACAGTTTAGGTGATCACTATGAGTAACCATGAAATCCAAAAAAAGGATGAGGGCACTGAAATCGCAAGGCAGATGGCCGAAGAAGAAGAGGGCATCGCAAGAAGGCCCCAGGGCCTCCCAAAATATGTCATTCCCTTCATTGCGGTTATCTGGAGTTTTTTTCAACTGTCCATTGCCAGCTGGTTGATCCTGGATTCAACCTTCATTCGTGCCATCCATCTCGGCTTTGCCCTTTTAATTGTCTTTTTAAACTATCCACTTTTCAAAAAAACACGCTTCGGCCTGAGGTATTTTTCGGCTAAAGACAGAATTCCCATACTGGATTATCTTATCGGAAGCATTGCGGCGTTAGCGGCGATTTATATTGTGATTGACTATGCCGGGTTGATCACCCGCTACGGGGCGCCCATCCCCCGTGATATCATTATCGGGTTTATCCTGATCATTTTGTTGCTCGAAGCCACCCGCCGGGTTATCGGACCCGCCCTTCCGGCGATTGCCTCGGTATTTCTGATGTATTCGTTTTTGGGTCCCTATATGCCGGACCTAATTGCTTTTAAAGGCACTTCACTCAACCGCCTGATGGGGCAAATGACCATGTCAACGGAAGGTATCTACGGGATTCCGCTGGATGTTTCCGCGACCATTGTGTTTCTATTTGTCCTTTTCGGCTCGATGCTGGATAAGGCCGGGGCCGGGCAGTATTTTATAAAATTGGCGCTGGCGCTGCTGGGCGGATTTAAAGGCGGTCCGGCCAAAGCGGCGGTCATGGGCAGCGGATTGACCGGGCTGGTGTCCGGCTCCAGTATCGCCAATATTGTGACCACCGGCACTTTCACGATACCGCTGATGAAAAAGGTCGGGTACCCCGCCACCAAAGCGGCCGCCATTGAAGTGGCGGCCAGCACTGACGGACAGTTGGCTCCGCCCATTATGGGGGCGGCCGCCTTTATTATTGCCGAATACGTCAACGTGCCTTACATAACGGTGATCAAGGCAGCCGCCATTCCGGCCTTTGCTTCATACGCCGCGCTGTTTTTTATTACCCATATTGAAGCATCAAAACTGGGTCTCAAGGGAATGGCACGGTCCGAATTGCCGCCCTTTTTTAAAACCTTGTTAAGCGGGGCCCATTTTCTGCTACCGCTTTGTTTCCTGTTGTATGAGCTGATCGTCGTGCGGCATTCGCCGGAACTGGCCGCCTTTAATGCCATCTGGGTGATGGCCATTGTGATGTTTTTCCAGAATCCGGTGAAAGCTTTCATCAATAAGGAACCGCTGGGGCCGGCATTTAAAAAGAGCGTTGTCGACATCTTTTCAGCATTGGCTGCCGGTGGCCGCAACATGATGTCGGTCGCACTGGCGACGGCTGCCGCCGGAATCATTGTCGGCGTGGTAGCGCTGGGGCTGGGTCAGCTGATCACCGCGATCATCGATACCCTTTCGGGCGGCAATATTTTTCTAATGCTGATCATTACCGCCTTCGCCAGTCTGGTCATCGGAATGGGACTGCCCACGACCGCTACCTATATTGTCATGGCATCGCTGACAGCCCCTGCCATTGTCACCATCGGCGGGTTACAGGGCTTTATCGTGCCGCTCATGGCGGCGCATCTTTTTTGCTTTTATTTCGGTATCCTGGCCGATGATACCCCGCCGGTGGGGCTGGCGGCGTATGCGGCGGCCGCGATTGCCAAGTCACCGCCGGTGCCGACCGGCCTGCAGGGATTTATGTACGACATTCGTACGGCGATCCTGCCGTTCATGTTCATTTTCAATTCCGATCTGATCTTACATAACATCAGCAGTTGGCCCCAGGGGCTGCTTATTTTTGCGATGGCCTGTGTCGGAAACTTTGCCTTTGCTTCGGCAACCCAGGGCTGGTTTGTGGCCAAAAACAGAATCTACGAGCTCCCGTTGTTTCTATTTGTCACCCTAAATTTGATGCGGCCGGATTTGATTGCAAGCTGGATTGGAATTCCGCACGGGCAACGGTATTGGACGTATCTTATCGGCCTGGCCGTCTACGGCCTCCTGTATCTGATGCAGCGGCCGCGCAGTTCAAAAACAGCTACCGCTGCGGTCATGGCATGAGACAGGGCTTTTTGTATGTAGTATTCACCACAGACCCGCCCGCCGCCTCAGGCGGACGACCCGCCTGCCACGCGAGGCACAAGCGGGCAAGGTGGCGGGCAGGGCTCACAGAGGTCACAGACAACAGAAAAGGAAATGATTATGGGTGCTGCAAAAAAAATTCTGGCAGCAATTGGATTTAGCCAGTACACGCCAAACCTGTTAAACTATGCGGTCGAAATTGCCGAATCCATGAACGCTGAACTGATTATTGCCAGCATTATCAATGCGCGTGACGTTGCAGCCGTGGGAACCATCGCGGCCATGGGCTATGACGTGGATAGTGGGAATTATGTGGCGGGGATAATAGCAGAACGCCAACAGCAGCTCGATAAGATTCTGAAAAAGATGGCCCGCCCGCCTGAAAACGTCCGTACGGTTTTTAAAACAGGCGAACCCGGCGATGAATTGCTGAAAGTTGCCCTTAAAGAAAATGTTGATTTAATCGTCATGGGCATTAAAGGCCGCACGGATCTGGAGTATATCTTTGTAGGATCTGTTGCTGAAAAAGTTTTCCGCCGCTCCCCGATTCCAGTCCTGTCATACCGGGATGAAGCGAATGCTGAACGATTGAGAAAACATATCGATCTTTCTTAGCGGTTTATAAGTTTTATTTAGTTGCCGCTCAATTCTATTCCCGCTACCGGTACGAAGGCAAGGCGCTGAGACGACGGTTGATCACTCATCACTTAAGCAATTTCGGGCCGGCACCCTGGAAGGAGGGCATGATGTTCAGATACCTTTCTGCGACGCTCATTATCCTAAGCGTTGGGGTTTTGGTTTGTTTTTATCCGGCTCAGGCCGCTGATCGTTTTACGGATAATGGCGATGGAACCATTACCGATCATAAACTCGGTCTGATGTGGTCTAAAACGGATAATCAAGGCGATATCAACTGGATACAGGCCGATAAATGGGTGAAATATACCTTTCCCTATACGCTTGAAAAGAAATATGACAACTGGCGCCTGCCGACCCTGTCGGAATTGCAGAGCATACTGCTGGCAGATAAGAAGGCGAAAGGATACGAGGCAGATTGCGGGCAGTGGGTTAAGACGGTTCCGGAAATAGAATTGAGTTGCGGCTGGGTTTGGACATCGGAAACCGATGCGATTGCACCCACCGCGCGTATTTTTAATTTCGACAACGTTTATCACTATACCGTGCGAAAAGCGCACAAACGAGCCTATCGCGCGTTGCCGGTGAGGAACATAAAATAGCAAAAATCAGATACGAGCCTCTGGCTGCTGGCATCTGGCAAAAAAGATTTTGACAGGCCAGGGGTAGCCAGCGACAAGCAGCAAGCAGCCAGAAGCCAGTTTTATTTTTGAGTAACGCGCAGTACCTCCTCAGTTGTTGTGGTGCCTTCCAAAACCTTCTGCATGCCGTCGACGCGTAAGGTTCTCATTTTTTGCCGCACGGCCTCGGCTTTTATCCGGCTTGAATCAAAGGTTTTAAGAATAAGGCTTTTTAACCGTTCGGTGAGCACCATGATTTCAAATATACCGATTCGCCCTCGATAGCCGGTGCTGAAACAATTCTCACATCCGACGGCCTTATAGATCTGTTTTTCTTTAAAATGATCCGGCGAAAAACCAATGCTTTGCAAGTAGATGGGGTTCGGGACATAGGCTATTTTGCAGTCATCACATAACACCCGCACCAACCGCTGGGCGACCACCGCCAAAAGCGATGAAGAAATCAAAAACGGTTCCACCCCCATATCCACCAACCGTGTGATCGCGCTGGAAGAATCGTTGGTGTGCAGGGTTGAGAACACCAGGTGTCCGGTCAGGGCGGATTGAACGGCGATATCGGCCGTCTCTTTGTCCCGGATTTCGCCAACCAGTATGACATCCGGGTCCTGGCGGACGATGGACCTGAGGCCGCGGGCGAATGTCAGGTCGATTTTGGGATTGACCTGTATCTGACTGATACCTTTGATCTGATATTCAATCGGATCTTCGATCGTAATAATATTGATGTTCGCTTGATTGATAGACGATAGCACGGCATACAAGGTTGTGGTTTTACCGCTTCCGGTGGGCCCGGTGTTCAGAATGATGCCATTGGGTGATGTCACCAGCTTTTTCAGCAACTTCAGTCTCGCGGTTGTGAGGCCGATGTCCGGCAGCTCAAGCAGGGATCCGGATTTATTCAACAAGCGCAGAACCAGGCGTTCGCCAAATGCGGTCGGGATCGTTGAAACCCTCACATCGATATCCTGGTCGCCGATTTTGACCTCGAAGCGCCCGTCCTGGGGCAGTCGTTTTTCGGCGATGTTCATTTTCGCCATGACCTTGACTCGCGAGATCAAAGCCGGCTGGATCCACTTGGGCGGTGCCAGCAGGTCATACAGGATGCCGTCCACCCGGTAGCGGACCGTGAAACTGTTCTGGTAGGGTTCGAAATGAATATCACTGGCACGCGCTTTGATGGACTGGGAAATGATATGATTCACCAATTTGATGATCGGCGCATCGCTGGTGTCATCCAGCAAATCGGCAGTTTCTTCAATTTCACTGATAATGGTGCTGCCGTTTTCCTCCATGTTCTGGACGAGCTGCTGGGCCGAATCCCGGCGTAAATCGTATTGCAGGTTGATCGCCGTAAGAATTGCCTCTTGCGTGGACAGAACCACGCGATAATCACTTACCCCTAAAGTCTTCACGAGGTCATCCAGGGGTTGAAAATTCAAGGGATCGTTGATGGCAATAATGCATCCCGCCGGAAATCGGGCGTCATCTGTTTGAGGGGCCTGCTGGGGTGTCAGGCCGCAATCTCTGGCGGCGATGGGCTGACTGTATTCCAGGGGGACCAGGTTATATTTTTTTAAAAACTGGATGGAGACCTTTTGGGTGAAATCCGAGTCGATGTTTTCAAACGGAAGTTTTGTCCAGAAAGGAATATCAAACTGGATGCTCAAGGCCTCGAGCAGATGGTTTTCCGACAGATTTTTTTGATCCACCAGAATTTGACCGATGGCTGCGCCTGTTTCGGTTCGGACGCGCTCAGCTTCGGACAGATGCTCGTCATTTAACCCGAACTTGTCTTTTAGTATTTCAGTTAATCGCTGAATCATGATCTTATTTATATAATTTTATTTCGCCTTCTCGGACGGTATCCATCTGACCTTTCTTATCCCGCATTATCTCGCGTGCCTCTGCCGGACTCTTGATCACGCGCGGGGTTAGAAAAATGTACAGGTTGGTTCTTGTGCTTGTTTCCGACCGGTCTCGAAACAACCACCCCAATACAGGAATGTCGCCCAGTACGGGCACCTTGGTCTCGTTTGTTGTCTCGGAGTCCTCGATCAATCCGCCGATGACGACGGTTTGGTTGTCTTTAACGATAACCGTCGTGTCAACGGTGCGTTTTTGGGTTACGGGCAATGTCGATGAGGTCGTCAAGGTCGAGGCCAGATCGATGTTGGTCACCTCCAACGAAATTTGCATGCGAACCAGACGGCCTTCGGTCACGTGCGGGGTGATTTTTAATATTTTTCCCACATCACGGTATTCAAAAGACTCAAATGTTCCGCCGGAAGGATCGGTGGTCGAACGGGTCTGATAGGGCCGGTTTTCCCCCACCGTGATGCGGGCCTCTTCGTTATCGGTGGTTAACACCTGGGGTGTGGATAGAATGCGAAATTCATCGTCGGTTTTAACGGCGTTTATAATGGCGGCAATATTGGAAAGCATGAGCCCGGCAATATTCGTTGGCTCGGTGATCAAGCCGACCGTTAAGCCGCCCTGGGCCAGAGCGCCGGGATCGATGAGGCCCTGTGAACTATTAAACTGGCCGCCAATCGCAGTTTCTTTTCCGGAAATCGAGGTTTCCCCGAATGCCTGCCAGTCGACACCGATGTCAAGGCTTTTATCCATGTCGACTTCCATGATCAACGATTCGATAAAAACCATGGAGCGCGGGATATCGAGTTTTTTGATAACTTCTTCCAGGACCATATAGTCTTCCTGATCGGCCGTGATAATCAGGCTGTTGGTGGCCTTATCGGCGGAGATCCTTACTTTACCGGAGACCACCGGGGCAGCCTTTTTGCCCTTAGCGGCGCCGGCTTCCTGGGTCGGCACATCTTGAAGCACCTTGGCCAGTTCTTCGGCTATTGCGTTCTCACAATAGTAGACATGGATTTTTCCCTTACCCCGGGGGGTTTCCTTGTCAATCATGGCAATCAGCTGCTTGACCCGCAGGGTGTCTAGGTTATTGGCTAACAGGACAATAATGTTGGTGCGCTCGTCGGCAACCATGGCGACTGCCTGTTGCGGGGCACCTTTGGCCGGCTTGCGCGTGGGTTTGAAAACGGTGCTTAAAAGGCTCACCATTTTGGTTGCATCCGCATATTGAACTGGTATCACCGTAATCTCCTGCCCGATGCCCGGGATATCAATTTGCCTTAGGATTTTAAGCAGTCGCCGGATGTTTGAATGCACATCCGTGATAATCATCGTACCGGTCGGCTCATAGGCCAGGATCACGCTGCTTTTGGATACCATGGGAGTGAACAACCGCTTTATGTCAACCGGATTGGCGTATTTTAACGGGATCAGCTGGGTGACGACCTTATCTTCAGGGCTGGCCGCTTCCTCGCGCAGCAGGGTTTTTATATTTTTCGAACGTGCATCAGGTGAGGGGACAATTTTAACGATATCCCCGGCTTTTACGGTGGTATAGCCGTGGACCTCCAGTACGGACTCAAATACCTTGTAGGCTTCTTTGAGCGATATTTTTGAGGGAGATATAATCGTCACTTTGCCTTTCACGCGTTGATCGACGACAAAATTGGTTGCGGTCAGCTCGCTCATAAACTTGATAAAAACGTTGATATCCACATTGTTGAAATCAATCGACACAAACTGCTCCGCGTTTGCAGGCTTGTGTGCCCCTGACTTGACCTCCTGAGCCATGCTGAATTTCATCTGGCTGAACTGAAAGGTTAAAATTACCGCCAGGGCTGCGATAGTTGGCATTAAGCGAAATTTGAAATATATCTTCATTTTTTTTTAACCATTGTTTTTAGAAGTGGTTTCAAAACCTCAGATGAGGTTCAAGGGCAAGGCGCAGACCGATCGATAACGCGCAGCATACATGGGTATGTGAGCATTTATCGGAGGCCTGCAACGCAGCCATTGGGCCTCAGATGGGGTTTTGAGGCCACTTCTATTCAATTTTATAATTAAGGACCCGCTTTCGTCCGCGCCGTTTTATTTCGACCTGCACCTCGGGAGTCGATGATAGGTCACCAAAGATTTTCATGGCATCATCCACCGTTTCGATCGGGTCGCCGTTGACTCCCGTGATAATGTCTCCATTGCGCAACCGCATTTTTCTGAAGATCGTATCGGGCTTGATCCCCGTGATGGAAATTCCCGATGGTTTGCCATCTTCGATATGCGGCCGGATCCGGGCCTGGTCCATAAGTTGATCCAGATTTTCCAGAGCACTTTGAATCTGATCACTTTTCAACGTTAGCTGCCGCGGATAGGAAGATACGGGCATTTTGGGAGGCTCGGCCGCCGCTTTGCTGGCAACACGCGGGCTTTCTCTACCCCCCTTTGCAGCTCCGATTTCTTCCATCCCCAATATTTCATCGCGATCGCTTACACTAAGAACCACCTTCTGCCTTAAAATCAATTTTACGGTTGCATCTTGAATGCTATCTCCGATGCGATACAGTTCCTGTTTTCTGGTCTTCGTATCCTCAATAACGGCATAGGCCTTGCGATCCTGTCCCGTTACCGTTCCCCAAAGCTTTAGCTTTAAGTCCGTTTCCTTCAGATTATCAACATTAATCGCCCGGGCAGGAACTTCGATATCCGGGTTCGTATTGAATAGATTTCGTTTCGTAATGGCACCATAACGCGACAAAGGCGGATGATCGTCTTGTTGTTTAAAAGCCACCTTTCTGGAAGATGCCTGCGGCGCCTCCCCGGGGCTCAACCAACCCGTGCCGATGGTGTAAAAAGCGCTGACGCCAAAATAAACGCCTGCGGTAATCAGCAGCACATTGACGATCATAAAGTATTTTTTAGCCGTCATTATCATTTGATTAATAAAATGAAAATTGGGGTGAATCCAGGGGACCTTTTATCCTAAAAGGAAAGCCCTGATTTTCCAGATTGCTGCCTTTGAGCAGTTCCGGGGCATTCCGGCTCAGCCTGGCGAGCAGTTCCGCATTCGGCTTTACGGTTCCGGATAAATTTAGAATTTTTCTGGCTGATCGATCGCTAAATTTTATCGTTCCGGCGACATCGGCCTCCAATTGATTCCCTTCGAGCTGAAAGCGGTTAATGGTCAAAGAGCCACCCTTGAGCGCCAACTCGGCTTCGATCGTATCATATGTTATCACATTTTGATTCAATACCGGGGGTGAAAATTCGATTTGACCGCCCGTAAGGATCAGATCCCCGGTTAGCGCCTGATCGGGCCTCTTCGATTTAAATGTCAGTGTGCCTTCCAAATTCCCTGAGATTTTGTGTGTCGTTGCGGCGCTTAATGCTTCTATTTGATTCACCTGTATTCCGGTAAGATCAGCATCAATCATCACCTCCCGGCCCGCAGTGTTTTTGATGATGTCCGCACGACCCTTTAGAATTCCGCCATAGCCGTTGCCCTCAAACGTTAGATGGGTTGTGGCCAAAAATAATGATAAAATATCCGGAGATATTTTTAAAATGTCAAGACCGGCGATAGTCTGACCCAGATGATATACGCTGACATTATAAAGTTTTAAACCCGGTGGAAAAGCAGGTTTTACGCGACTAATGTTCACCGTCAGATTCGGCTGCGCCTGACGGATCTGATCCGCCAGGTAGTCTTTTATCGCATCGGACGGGAAAAGATAATAAAAAAAGAACAGGGCCGCACAAATGATGTATATCGCCCATGCAATCCGGGTTTTAAAAATTTGCATTCTTTACACAATTAACCAATAACCAGAATCTATATCAAAAATTCTTTAAAGCGTGTGCGCTAAAGTTGGAAGTGATCTAAAGTGCCTAAAGTTGAGGAATTCTACCCGTCGAGAGCCTCCCGTCGAGAGCCTCCCGTCGAGAGCCTCTGGGTCGAACGACTGGGTCGAACGATCATTATATAATAAATAAAAAAGATGGAGCGTAGCGACACCGTAACTTTAGTCACTTCAAACTTTAGTTCACTTTAGTCACTTCTTTGTTTTAGGCCTCCAGAGTTTCAACTTGCAAAATTACGTTAATGAGGCCCTGCTTTTTGTCTTGTTTTGAAATGGAAACCTTCTTCACCATGACCATATTTTTTGATGTTTCAACGCTGTACAGGTAATTGGCGAGCTGTTCCAGGGTGATATTATCTAATTTCATTTCCACCCGTGAAATTTTATAATTGCTGTTTTTTTGGATCGTTTTTGTCGGCTTCATAGAGCTGATACGGTCTTTGATTCCGGCCTGGCCGGCCAGTTGATCCAGGAACGAATAAAGGGTAAACCCCTTTTCTCTTTTGCTAAAGCGGATTTTTGATACCTGCAGGTTTTCCTGCAAGGCACCATGTTCCGCTTGAAGGCGTCGCATTTCTTCAAGCTCTCCCTTTTTGGTCTGCAGGCTTCGCTGCATCTGTTTTCTGCTTTCAAAAAAGGGTGTGACCACAAAGTGGACCAGGATCAGCAATCCTACAACACCGCCGGCAGCGTATATAATAAATTTTTCGCGCCGGTTGAGCTTTTTAAGATTCAGGTATTTTTTGATGAATTCCATCGTAAGTAAGTTTACTACTTTTTATAATGTGACCTTTAACATAAAACGAACTTCATTTCCCGAGCGATCCATGTTGGATGAGCTGATGGCGACTTTTTTAAAATACGGGATTTGTTCCAGGCGGCTTTTAATGTCGTCCACATAATTGAATGCGTCCGTGGTACCGGAGATTATCACATTTCCCGGCTGAATGACCAACCGGTTAAAATCCACCTTGATATTATCCGGAATTTTTTCGCTGATGCTGTTTAAAATATCGATGCTGCGTATATGGGGACCGGCTTCGGCCTGAAAGGCTGCGTTTTTCTTTATTTCCCGCATCCTGGCCTGCATCTCCGGATAGGGATAACGGACCGTCTTCACTTCCGGAAAAGTGGCCTTAAAGATCTGAGTCATCTGGTGTTCGATCCCGTGGACCTGTTTGTTTACGGTATAGGTTTGCATCAGGACATTAAAAAACATCAATGCCAATACGGCTGCTGCCAGTATGCCGGCTTTTATCAGAGGGGTTTTGTGTTTGGTTAAAAATTTCTGGGCTGCAAACTGGCCTTTGTGGAAATTGAGCGCCTCGAAGCCCTCGATCTCCATCAGCGCCAATGCCAGGGCATTGTCCATTTGTGCCGGGATCCAGGGGTTTCCCGTGTAGCTTTCCACCGGGATGCCCAGACGGTCGGCCATCGAGGCAGCCTTAACCGGTATATCCAGCGCCTTGCTGATATCTGCGGCCATATTGGCCTCATCCAGCCCGATTCCGCTTGCCAGCACCTCAAGGGGCAGAAGATTCAATTCTGAGGATTCCTGGAAGGCTGCCAGCGTTTGCTGGATTTGCGTACTAAGCATTTTTGCCTTGGAGGGGCTGGCAGTCGGCAATGGAAACGATCGAATTAGCTGCAAACGATCGCCGGCAAGCATGAAAAGGGTGCCGGAGGCCTCGTCAACTTCGATAAATAGCTGGTCTTCCTCCAGATCTGCCTGATGGGCCAGACACAGGGCGGTGGGTAAACCACTGAATGTAAGCTTTTCGGGATCGATTTCAATCGATGCCAGGGCTTCAATGTACGGCGTTAGTCGGTTTTTTTCAATAGCCGCGGCAATGAGTTCGGTCTGCTCACCGTCAGGGGAGCCATTTAAGGGGAGAAAATCCACAACCAGGTCGTCCACCGCATAGGGCAGTGTCGGTTCAAGTTCAAATGGAAGAACCATTCTGATTTTTTTGGAATTGTTGAAGGGGACTTGAAGATTTCGGAAGGTAAAAAGACCCGCCGGAATGGAAACGACACAGTCGCTGCCGGCTAAATCCATTTTTCCCGCGAGGGTTTCCAAAGCGGCTGCCAGTCCTTTTTCAGGGTCGTCGGAACCGGAAAAGGGCAGGTGAATATAATCCTCCACCCGGTATTCCCGCAGGCTGCTGTTTAAAATCACCGCGCTTAGGAAGTGATTTCGGATATCAATGCCGAGGACTTTTCTGCTCATAGATTCTCTAAATTGTTTGCCAGCTTAGGATCTTGCAGGTCCATTTGCCGGTTTTTGCATTTTGGGTTCGTTGGACCACCGCTGTGACGGTCAACCCTGTATTGTTCACCTTTGCCGCTGATTCAATCCTGAAAATGTCACTTGCGGTGGTGATCAGATTTGTATCCAGATTGATCCCGCTAATTCCTGCGATGTTTTTATACCACGTTGCGTCTGATAAGTCAGGGGCATCTTTATCCGAGGCGGCTTCCTGGCGCAAATCGAAAAAGGCCTGGGCCATGTCCACGTTTTCAGAAGGCAGCATGGCGACCAGCACCGGAAGTTCGGCGGTGTTGACGTTAATTTTTCCGGGAAAGTTAAACGAGGTACCGGTTCCCGGTGCCATGCCGTATACGGTTAAAAAGCCCGCGATTCCAGGCTTTTCGGTGCTGCCGTAAAATAATTTCGGGGTAATACCCTTGACCAGCAATAAATCATTGATGTCGGATATCGGACCGTTGCGGGAGCTGTAAGGCGGACTTAAATCCTGATAATAGCTGGATTCGGCCCCGCTTAATCCGGTAATGGCCTCATCGTCGCCGGAATCGAGCCAGTCTTTCAGTGAATTGATAATCGCCGGCGGCTGGCTATCCTCCGGTGTTTCTTCAGTGTCATCTTTGAAATAGTTTAAATAGCGCTCCAGAAGCAGGCGCTGGGATTCGTTGAAATTCCGGCTATCGGGAAATTTTGCCAGGGCATTTATCTGAATTCGGCCCATTTCATCGGCAATGGTGACCGAAAGTGTTCCGTCATCAAAAGGAATTTCTTTCAGCAATTCATTGATTTTGTCTGAATTTGCCCAGTCTTCCTGGAAAGAATCGATATTTGATTCCGCCCGATCTTTTGCCAGCAATGCCATGGCCGCATGAATGCCGGAAGATGCCATGTGCGCAAGGGTCAGACGGTCCCTTGTAACGGCGGTTGACACAACCGCAAAGCGTGCCCGGCGATTGTACTCCAGAGCAAGGGTCACAAGAATTGTCGTCACGGAAATCGTCAACAAAAGGGCGATGCCCCGATTGTTACGAATCGTTTTTGCCATTCTTAACATACTTACTCGGTTTTCTCCCGCAATATAGGCAAAAATACTCGGGTCTCAAAGGTTTGCGAGGTGGAATTGTTTGCTAATTCCAGTCGAATTGCAATGACCTTTGGAGTGGCATAACCGGATTCATCCGAATCCGAGTCCCAGACATCGTATTCTGATCCTTCCGCGTCATAAAACTTAAACGCCAAGGATTTGACGTACTTAGACAATACCGGATCGCTGCCTCTTTCTTCAAAATCCGGATACGGGTAAAGGTTATCCGCGCGTTTTAGGACCGGATGCCCTTCATCTCCGGGCTGAACGTAATATATGATTTCAGCAATTCCTTCTCGGGGGCTTTTTTCCAGACTTACGTGGGCCCTGCTGGCAAATCTAATTTGTGCAAATCCCGTGCCACCGATATCTTTGGTGGTTGCGACAATGCGGTACGGATCCGGCGGTTGATCAAGTTCCGGTGGCTTGTATATCGGCCGCTGAGCGATATGGATCGATTCGAGGTCAAGCACCATGCGCTTCATACAATTTTTGGCCATTGCATATATATCCGCGCTTTCGTCTAAAACTTCCGTCGTCGAAAACACGGCATTAAACGATGCCAGAATGGTTGTCACCACGACAGCCAATATCGCGATTGCCACCAGGACTTCCATCAGCGTAAAGCCTGTGGCTGCCTGCCGGCTTCTGGCTGCTGATTTCTGTCTTCTGATTTCTGACATCTGTCCTCTGTTTTGGGCCTAATCTCTTTGGAATCTATATGTACGCAGGTTATAGATAAATTGATTTTCATTAAGCGATACCGTGATATCCACTTGCTTTAGATCCTCGGCCACCTCACCCAATATCTCAGAAGTGACATCGGTTATCGCGGCCTTCCATCCATAGCCGGGGAATTCTTCTCCGAAATCGCCCGAATCCTCCGGGAATGCGTTTGAGGAAAGGGCCTCTATCTCAACCATCTTGCTCTGAGCCAGCATGGGCGCCTGGGTATAGAACCGGACAGCGGTGTTCATGGCCAGGCTCTGGGAATGCATGCGATATACGCTGACCAGTACGATGGACATAACGGCCAGGGCGACCATGACTTCAAGCAGGGTGAAACCGAATGAGAATCCTGGAACCTTAGGTTGCGTTTTGCGATATCGAGAAATTGAATAAACCATTAATTGTGCACTTTTTTATACAAGCCCGGTTTGTATTATTATACAAAATTTAACACTCATTATACAATATTTTTTTAAAAAAAGGAGGATACATACTGATCAGAGAAAAATATCTAGGCACAATTGATTGGGTCGTTTTGTTTGGACCCGTAGTTTAATTTTCAAAACTGGCGTAGGTTTCATATCTTGTCACCTCTGAGAGAAACGGCTCAATCAGAAATGATATATATTCCGCATCATCTTGAAGATGAATGAGGAGTTTATCCGTAAAACCGGTCTTGTAAAACATTATATCCGCCTGGCCCGAATTAATTTTTCCACGGATTGGGTATTCAATGTCGGCTATTTTCAGATCGCCCGGCAGAGAAACGGCACTCAGGGCGGCGCTCTCACGATCCTCGGCCGACATGGATTCATCGGTTTCCCAGTACCGCTGAGTATCCAGATCGATGTGCAGGGTATAGTGTTTTTGATTTCGGATGGCCGCCTCTTTTAAGGCCCGAACCTTGCCGATAATCCAGCGGGCGCTTTTTTTGCCTTCGTCTAAAAAAAGGGTGTCATGGAAGCGAGGGACGGTAAAAACAAGCATGATACCCAGCAGCGTTATGACCACAATCAGCTCGAGTAGCGTAAAACCGCTCTCATGTCCGTCGTTAGTCGTCCGTTGTCCGTTGTTGAGCGCTACTTGGGATTTACAATATCCTAAAAGCATTTTTATAAAATTATAAAATTGACATCGTAGAAACGGGAGTTGCCGGTACATGAATTTGTATTGACACATGCTATAAGATGAGCAATTCATAGGACTTCAGAGTTGATAGAATTGCCATTATGTTTTTTGCACCCAATTACATTCAATTTGTTAAATGCAACGGACAACAAACAACGGGCGACTGACAAAATTCCTTATTCTATTTCCCAGTTATTAATATCCTTATTATCATCACCTTCGCCTCCGGGAACACCATCGAGTCCATAAGAAATAATGTCAAAGTCCCCATTCACGCCGGGAGAAATGTATACAAATTCATTTCCCCAGGGGTCTTTGGGGACTTTATTTTTTTCAATATATCCGCCCTTGCGCCATTTTTTCGGTATAACACCGCTTTCAGGTGCTTCGACTAAAGCCTGAAGCCCCTGTTCGGTTGACGGATACACGCCGTTGTCGAGTTTATACATCTTTAAAGCGGTTTCCAGGCTGGCAATATCCATTTTCACTTTTACCCGTTTTGCTTTCTCCGGTTCCCCCATTATCTTAGGCCCGATGTAAAGCGCCAGGATGCCCAGAATGACCACAACAACCATTAATTCAATTAAGGTAAATCCACGGTTGCCATTTTTAATTTTTAGAACCATCGATTTCCTGCTCCTTCAGAATTTTGATAGGGTTAAAAGCTCGGTATAAATGGATTCGCTGACGGATTCCTGATTTCGCACAATCTTAAATTTTAAAGCAAGTGATGCCATTATTCAACAAAAGAATAACAGGTTTGATAACGTCTGTCATCCGATTATCTATCGGTGTGGTTCCGGATCCGGTCGTTTTATTTTGCCGCCAATTCATAGAATAAATTATTGCTGAAGTTATGTAAATAATATTTTGGAGTCACCAACCACCCGCGGAGCGGGTGGCTTGGATTTTTCCGCCATAGGCGGGAAAAAACAAAGGCACGGCATTGCCTTAATCGGTGCAAGCAACACGGTGTAAGCGGGTGCAGCACCCGGTTTGAAAACACCCAATCATTAACTTTATATTTAATTGCACCGGTGAGATTGGCCGGCGGTTTGAATTAAATTCGGTTGGCCTTAAAAAACTTGTTGATTGATGATAGCGAGTTTACTATGAAGGAAAAGCCAGGGGGGTTCTTACCGGCACGAGCAACTACCAGCCATTCATACCTATAGCCAACTAAAATAGGTACCGTCATGACCCTTATAAAAGCAAATATCATCGGGGCCGTGTCCAACCGTACGGGATTCTCCAGGAAAAAATCCCGCCACAGTGTAAATACCCTCATCGAGATCATCAAAAGCACCCTCGAATCGGGCGAGAATATTAAAATCAATCATTTCGGCAAATTCGATATTAGAGAAAAAAAAGCACGCAGATGGCGCAGCCCTTTTACCGGAGCTGAAATAATGCTGCCCCCCAGACGGGTGGTGACGTTTAAAAGTTTTAAAAGGTTGAAAGACCGACTCAATGCGGAACCCGGGGGCCTTGAAAAAAGTGAACTTTCGCAATCGACAGTTCGTACAACCCCTGCGCGCCTGATAACGCCGGATAAACTCAACAAGATTTTAAATGATCACAGACGCTGGCTCAAATCCGAGGGGCAAAAGGGGAAAAGAGCGAATTTAGCCTATGCAAAGCTTAAGAAGGCCGATCTTTATGCGGCCTGCCTTTCGCGCATAAATCTTCAGGGTGCAGATCTTCAGGGCGCCGACCTGTCCGAGGCCGATTTGTATGGGGCCAATCTTCAGGACGCCAACCTGGACAATACCATCCTTGAATGGGCAAGTCTTGATGGGGCCAAACTTCAGCGAGCTTCTTTTCAGGGGGCTGATCTGCGATGGGCCAACCTTGAGGGCACTAAAATGGAAGGCGCCAACCTTCGATTCGCCAACCTGGAAGGCGCCAACCTCAAAGGCGCCAAGTTAACCAAGGCAGATCTATATGGTGCCAAACTGAAAAATAACGATATGCAGGGTACCATACTCACCAAAGTTAAGGTAGATTATGAAACCCAATTAAACTTGCCGAAAGCAGTTTTTGACAAATACCGGCAAACCTTTCGGGTATTGGAATGGTCACCAGCCCTGGCAGCTTTTCCCTAGCAGCCTCATAGGTGTTCTGCTATGCGTTCAATCCCCGCTAAAAAAACCCTACGGAACATAAATCTCAGATGATAAAGGTCTTGACAACTGAGGCATTTGACTGGAAATTAGACCCTATTTATAAAGCCCGCCCTATCAAAAAAAAACCAATTCGCCCAGGTCTTGAAAATCAAATCATACGAATTGCAACCTACGGTTAGGGAGTTGATTGCAAGAATTTCGACCGCAGAGGAGATTTAGCTGTGAAAAATTCCCCAAAAAAAATTCTCACTAGCATTTTCAACCGAACGGGGATCGGGTCTTCAGGGCAAATGGCATTAAGCCGATCAACCGGCAGCCGGCCGCATGTGCAACTTGTCCTTTTGATTGCATTTACGGTATTTGTTGGCCAAACCCTGGTCATGTTTATTTTATCCTACCTGCCTTCCTTTTCCATCTGGTTTCATGCGCTTTTTGACGCCACTTTGCTGGTGGTTTTGTTATCACCGGTGCTTTACTTTGGTCTTTTTCGAACCCTGGTGCGGAATATTTCTGAACTGCGGCGGGCCGAAGAAACGATTATAAAGCAGCGTGACTCTTTGGACAAGCAGGTTATGGCACGCACCGCGGATCTAAGCGCAGTCAATACAATACTTAAGTGGGAGATTACTGAACGCCAGCGGGCCGAGGATGAACTCAAACGGGAATTGGAGTTAGATGCCGCGCTTTCAGAGCTATACAAGCCCTTGATTTCTCCGTCGGCTACAATCGATGATATCGCTTCCACCATCCTGGATAAAGCCAAGAGTCTAACCCAGAGCGAACACGGTTATGTGTCCTCTATTGATCCTATAACCGGCGATGCCATCGGTCACACCCTTACCGAAATGCTGAAAGATCAATGCCAGGTATCTGATGACAATAAGGTTGTCTTTCCCATAGGGGCAGACGGCCTCTATCATGGCCTCTGGGGGCACTCTTTGAATACCTTAAAACCGTTTTATACCAATTCACCGCAGAATCACTTTGCCAGCGCCGGAGTACCTCGCGGCCATATTCCAGTCGAACGCCTTTTGACAGTCCCGGTGATATTGGATGAAGCACCGGTGGGTCAAATTGCGCTGGCCAATAAAGGCGCGGATTATACCGACCAGGATCTGGAAGCCATCGGACGGGTGGCTGAGTTTTATGCCCTGGCCATTCAGCACAGCAGGGCAGAAGAAGCCCTGCAGAGAGCAAAAGATGAATTGGAAAAACGGGTTGAGGGGCGCACGGGCGAACTGGCGCAGGCCAACACCAGCCTGATGGCTGAAATCAACGAGCGCATCCGGGTTCAGGAACAAATCGAACAAAGCAAGGCTATGCTGCAGGCGATATTTGATGGCATTTCAGATCCCTTGATTCTGATGGATGCCAACATGAAGGTCAAAATGGTCAACTGGACCGCCGCTGACTATTACGGCCTGTCTCAACCTCAAGACCTGATCGAAGAGGTCTGTCATCTGGTATTCAGGCAAAGGCTGGATCCCTGCGAAGAATGTGAGGTTTCCGCGGCCATCTCCAGCCGCAAAAACATTTCCTTCGAGCGCCCGGGATTTATGGATCCGGACAGACTGGAGCATGTTTTTGTCTATCCTGTAAAAGGAAAGAATAGCCATGGCAACGATGTGCTCTTGCGCATCAGTGACATCACCGAGCAGCGCATGTTTGAAAAGCAACTCATTCAGAGTGAAAAACTGGCTTCGCTCGGGATCCTGGTCTCCAGCATCGCCCACGAGATCAACAACCCCAACAGCTTTATCAGTTTTAATATTCCAATCTTAAAAGATTACATTAAAGAACTGATGCCCATTGCGGACACCTATGCCGAAACACACCCGAATCTGGAAATCGGCCGTATGGCGTACCCTGAGTTCCGCAAAGATATCTCCAATCTGCTGGACAACATTGCGCATGGATCTGAAAGGATTAATAGCTTCGTATCGAATCTAAAGGAATTCAGCCAGTTCAAAGATAAGGTTAAAGAAGAATGGATCGATCTGAATTCGGTAATCGAAAAGGTGATTTCCATCTGTCACGTCCAACTCAAAAAAAATGTCAAATCCTTCATCAAGGATATTCCGCAGGATCCGCCACGCATCTGGTCCGATCCTCACGCCCTGGAGCAAATCCTGCTGAATCTTCTGGTCAATGCCGCCCAGGCCGCAGAAAAAAAAGATTCCCGGGTAGAGCTAAACGTGGAGGTTCGTGACAGCTGGCTGGATCGTATTATATTGGAAGTACGGGACAACGGTTGCGGGATGGATGAGAAAACCATGCAGAAAATTTTTGATCCTTTTTTTACCACCAAGTCAGCCGCGGAGGGAACCGGCCTGGGTTTGTACGTGACCCACAATCTGGTCGAGAGCCTAAGAGGGCATATCGAGGTAGAAAGCACACTCGATCAGGGCAGCACCTTCAGAGTTATTCTGCCCGACAAGGAACGCAGGAGTAAGGCAAGAGTCTGATTTGCCAAATGGTTTGCGAACCGGATGATTTAAGCGCTGTATGGAAATATTCAAATTTAGATTACCTGTTAAACTTTTCTTAGAAATTAAAAATTTTGCCCCGGTGCCCTGAAAGGAGACTCTATGAGCAGCAGCATCCTTGTGGTCGATGACGAGCGGGATTTTTTGGACAGCGTTCGACGGGGGCTGATCACCTCCGGTATCAAAAATGTTCGCACCGAAGAGGACCCCCGCAAAGCAGCGGCCGCCTTCGAGGAGGGGGAAGAATTCGACATCGCCTTGATTGACGTCACCATGCCGGACATGAATGGAATCGAATTGCTTGAAGTGATCAAAAGCACCAGCCCGGCCACCGAATGTATCATGGTCACTGCAGTGGACGAGGCCCGGGTGGCCATCGACTGCCTCAAAAAAGGAGCCTACGATTACCTGGTGAAACCGATATCCAAGGAGGATTTGGTCTCTGCTATCAACCGGGCTCTGGAGCGCCGGCGCCTGATTGAAATCCTGGATCTCCGAAAAAGCACAACCCTGCCCAGGCTCATCAATGAAAAAGCTTTTAAGCCGATTCTTACCCGCACACCCGATGTGATGCGGGTGCTGAAAGAAGCCGAACTGCACGCCGCCAGCAATATTCCCATTCTGATCACCGGCGAAACCGGCACCGGCAAAGAGCTGCTGGCCCGGGCCGTT
Source organism: Desulfobacterales bacterium (assembly GCA_030145015.1). The sequence continues at coordinate 990 of JAQYWI010000079.1, read as the reverse complement.
CATGCGGCCAGTCCCAGGGCCGGAAACGCCTTTACCCCTATCAACATGGAATCGCTGAACCCCCAGCTTTTCGAATCCCAGTTTTTCGGTCACACCAAAGGCGCCTTTACCGGTGCAAGAGAGGATCGCGTGGGCTACCTGGAAAGCACCCACCGGGGCACTTTGTTTATGGACGAAATCGGCAACCTGCCCTTCGAGCTGCAGGGGAAATTGCTGCGTGTTCTGCAAGACGGTGAATTTATCAAGATCGGCACAGCCAAACCCCGCAAAGTGGACGTGCGTTTTATTGCCGCCACCAATTCGGATCTGGATCGCATGATTGTTACCAAGCAGTTTCGCAAGGATCTGTACTACCGCCTCAAAGGCGGTTGGCTGCACCTTCCGCCGCTGAGGGAGAGGCACGCTGACCTTCCCCTGCTGATGGGCAAATTCCTGGAAGAATATTGCGGTTCGCACGGTACCAACATTGAAGAAGATGCGGTATCTTTGCTGCTCAACTTCGATTATCCCGGAAACATCCGGGAATTGAGGTCCATCGTGCAGTCGTCGGTGAACATGGCTCAGGGAAGACCCATCTCTCCAAAACATCTCCCGGAAAATCTGAGAAAACGAAGATCGAAATCCAAGACCGCGAACCCTGCGACCGCCGATACGATTCCTACCTTCGACCAGGTGGGAAAAAATCACATCCTGAGCGTTTACGACCAGATGGATCGCAACAAATCCCGCACCGCCCGGGCGTTGGGTATCGGTTTAAACACCCTGAGAAGAAAGCTTGAATCCTATGGCGTAAACTAGTGTAGTGTCCCACAAAAATGTTACAAAAGTCGTTTAGTATATTTTAGTTCAGTTGAGTTCTTTAATTTAGAAAATTCCAAGCACCAATTCACAAATAGAGCCTGTTCAATAATTAAGATTCAGCACGGGGCTGATCTTACCGGATTTTAGATAATCAAAAATGATGTCCTGAGTCAGGACGATATCATGTTC
>JAQYWI010000078.1 GCA_030145015.1 Desulfobacterales bacterium | reverse complement strand
GTCTGGACCGTGTGTCAGTTCCAGTGTGGCTGATCATCCTCTCAGACCAGCTAACCATCGTTGCCTTGGTAGGCCATTACCCTACCAACAAGCTAATGGTACGCGGGCTCATCTCCTAACAGTAGCTTCCATGGAGAGGCCACCTTTGATCTCAAAAACCGAAGTATTTGAGATATTATTCGGTATTAGCATCGCTTTCGCAATGTTATCCCCAATTTGGAGATAGATTACCCACGCGTTACTCACCCGTGCGCCACTTTACTAGCTTCAGCAAGCTGAAGCGTTCTCGTGCGACTTGCATGTGTTAAGCACGCCGCCAGCGTTCATTCTGAGCCAGGATCAAACTCTCCAATTAAACTTATAAAATACTGTGACGAATCACAGTATACTTACGTTGACCCGACTTACATACGCGTCACTATTTAGTTTTCAAAGATCAAATGACCCTTAATAAAGGGCTACCGCATAAAATATGTCGGTTTTAGGCAGCAAAAACAACCGTTTTAATATACCAATTCGAGATGTATTGTCAACCTTTTTCATCTCAATTTGCCCGCTTATTATAATCGCGCAGCCTGAGACGATAAACCGCGAATTTACACTTGCTTATAGGGTTTGTCAACATAAAATATTAAAATATTTTATTTTATTTCTGAATCTCAATTTTATGGAACCGTTTTTTCCCCGACCGCAGGACCATTGTTTTCCGAGCGTCTAAATCGGCGTCGCTAACCATATAATCAAATGCGCCTACACGGGTACCATTAATGTAAGCGCCACCCTGTTCAATCAGCCGGCGAGCGGCACCACCTGAATCGGCCAGTCCAACCTGGTGAAATAGTTTAAAGGCCGGGATGCCCGTCTTAAGGGTTTGGGCATCCAGAAAAGAGCTCGGTACAGACGCATCATCAACGCCAGAATCGCCTCGCGGTATAACGCTTGACGGCAGAATCGTATCCGGAACATGGCGTGCCCCAAACATGCTCAGCGCCGCTTTATAGGTTTTGAGGGCCTCGTCCCTGCCATGTGCCAACAGAGTTGCTTCGAATGCCAGAATGGCCTTGGCGCTATTTAGGTCCGCCCCGCTTAATTTTTGAATTTGTCTGATTTCGTTCATCGGCAAAAATGTAAACAGGGCCAGGAAACGACTGACATCGCGGTCGTCGGTGTTTATCCAATATTGAAAATAATCATAAGGGGAAGTTTTTTCAGCATCCAGCCACACGGCCCCCTGCGCTGTTTTGCCCATTTTTTCACCACCGCTGGTGGTAATTAGGGGAAAGGTGATGCCAAATGCCGCTCCCTGATTTACCCGGCGAATCAATTCAACTCCGGCGACGATATTGCCCCATTGGTCACTACCGCCCATCTGAATTTTGCAATCGTAATGTTTAAAAAGCTCCAAAAAATCATAAGCTTGCAGCACCATGTAATTGAACTCGATAAAGGTTAGACCTTCTTCGGAATCCAGACGAATTTTATAGCTCTCGGCCTTTATCATGCGATTAACCGAAAAATGGCGGCCGATGTCTCTTAAAAAGGGAATATATTCTAATTTGGTAAGCCAGTCGGCATTATTTAACATCAGCGCTTTGTCTTCGCTAAAATCCAGAAAATGGGAAAGCTGCTTTTTAATACCGGCAGCATTTTCTTCCAGGACCTCCAAAGTCAACAATTTACGCATTTCGGTCTTTCCCGAGGGGTCTCCGACCATGCCTGTCCCCCCCCCGATCAGCGCAATCGGCCGGTGACCCTGCCTTTGCATGTGCGCCAGGGACATGATGGGCACCAGACTGCCGATATGCAAACTGGCGGCTGTAGGGTCAAACCCGATATAGCAGGTAACGCTTCCCTGATCGAGACAGCCTTTTAGTTCCTGGTCATGGGTTGTCTGATCAATGAATCCGCGCTCCTCCATAATATCCAGAACATTCATCAAGAAGGCCTTTCTTAGAATTGGTTTAATTGGTTTTATTTGTTTTATTGGTTATATTGGTTCAAGGTAGGTATCGATTCAAACGAATCCAACAAATTTAACTAATTGAACCAATCAAACAGACTTATTATTAGAAAACCTTGGTTTCTAAACTGTAGCTCGTTAAGGCGCCCGTAATGTCTTGTCCAGCGGCTATTTATTGGCGTACTCGACTGCCCGCGTCTCGCGTATCACGGTTACCTTGATCTGACCCGGAAAGGTCAACGACTCCTCTATTTTTTTAGCGATGTCGCGGCTCACCAGGGTGGCTTCCTCATCTGAAATCATCTCGCTTTCCACAATGACCCTCAATTCCCTGCCCGCCTGGATGGCATAGGTATTGGAGACGCCTTTAAAGGAGTTGGCGATATTTTCAAGATCCTCTAACCGCTTAATATAATTCTCCAGCAGTTCTTTGCGAGCACCCGGTCTTGCACCAGAGAGCCCATCTGCAGCCTGGACGAGCAATGCCAACACAGAATTCGGGGGCACGTCTTCATGATGGGCGGCAATGGCATGCACCACTTTCGGGGATTCATTGAACTTTTTCGCCAGACTGGATCCGATGAGGGCATGCGGTCCTTCGACTTCGTGATCAATTGCTTTTCCGATATCATGCAGCACGCCCATCCGCCGGGCCATTTTCGCATTGAGGCCCAACTCAGAAGCCATTATCCCGGATAAAAAGCCCACTTCGATAGAGTGTTGCAGCACATTCTGGGCGTAGCTGGTACGGAATTTCAATCGGCCAATGGTCTTGATTAGCTCATTATGAATTCCATGGACGCCAAGGTCAAACACGGCCTGTTCACCGGCTTCTTTTACAGCGATGTCCACTTCTTGACCGACTTTCTTAACCACATCTTCTATGCGTGCAGGATGGATTCGGCCGTCTGAGATGAGTCGCATCAGCGATAAGCGCGCAACTTCTCTCCTGACAGGATTAAAGCCGGATAATATCACTGCTTCCGGTGTATCATCGATAATCAAATCGACACCGGTAGCGGCCTCGAGGGCGCGAATATTGCGTCCTTCCCGGCCGATAATGCGTCCCTTCATTTCGTCGCTGGGCAACTGGACGACCGAGACGGTGCGTTCGGCTACATATTCTCCGGCATAGCGCTGGATGGCCGTTGCCAGAATCTTTTTTGATTTTCGATCAGCTTGTTCCTTGGCTTCATTTTCTATTTTTTTAATTATCCTGGCGCCTTCATAGCGGGCCTCATTTTCCATGGCCCTGATCAATAGTTCCTTTGCCTGATCCGCCGATAATCCGGAAATCTTTTCAAGCTGCTGTTTCTGCTCTTCGACCAGTTCTTCATACTCAAGCTCTTTTCGCTCAATTTGCCCCTCTCTTTTCCTCATCGTTTTTTCTTTACGGTTAAGTTCACGCTCCTTGCGCTCATATTGCTCGAGCTTCCGATCGATGTTTTCCTCTTTCTGCATCAAGCGAGACTCGCGTTTCTTTTGCTCCGAACGCGTCTCCTTCGTCTCGGAATCGAAATCACTTTTCATTTTGAAAAGTCGATCCTTAACTTCCAGGTCGGCTTCTCTTAAAAACGTATCCGCTTTACGCCTTGCATCCGCTAACAGGCGGGATCCTTCTGCCTCAGCAGCTTTGACCTTTTGAGTGATAATTTGTCCTTTTACCCAAAAAGCAATCACGAAACCGATGCCAAAGCAAATAGCACCGACTAAAATATTTAATGCGCTCATAGTTCACTCTCCGAACAATCAAATATGAAACGCTTGCGATCTGCAATCGTTTAAATCTGAGGTTTTGAAACCACTTCTAAGATAAATTCTTGGTGTGAAACTTTGGGGTAAGTTTATTCGGAAGCGGAAAAAATAAGGAATTTGGCTACGCCGGAAAATTCGGAAACCGGTATTTTTTAATTAATTGCTCATCCATGGTCAACGCAATTATAATTTTGTCGCATCGAATGCCGGCAAATGGAGTTCCAATCTAAGGTCCGGTAAAAAAAGAACCCCCACCAAAATGCCGTGTTGACAGTTCTTTGAACCTGGGGTTCAAAGTGGGTACTTTTTAGTTTCGTCAGGCTTTTCTGAACCAGCAGAACATGCACACGGAAACCAGAGAAAGTTCCCAGAAGATAGCTGTTGGGTCAAAGAATAACTCCCAATCACGGACATGGTAGGGGCAAATTGTGCGAAAACGGTTTGACCTGACCGTAGCCCTGAATCATTCCCGGACGTATTCAAGAGGCTATGTCGGTATCGGTCTTACGAAAAATATGTTAAACCCGTTATACGGGCTATTCATCTTCAACTTGTAACAATTGTTTCCATTTCTTGCACGTGCTCATCTATTTTGCGAATCAAATTCGCCGAGCGTTCCGCTATATCTTGCTTAAATTTCGAATAATTTTTTTCCAGCTCCATATTTTGATGAGCGATATTTAGTGCAGCCAACATCAAGGTGGTTAAATCTGAAGCCGTTGAAGATCCACCGGGTTGCTGACTTTCAACCCGTGACACTTCTTTTGCTAAAAAATCAGCAACTTCTTTAGCTTTTTTAACCTCCGACTCAGCTTTAAAGGTGTATGGTTTCCCAAAAAGCTCTATGGTTACAAGTTGTTCCAATGAATATTAAATCTACCCTTCCTTGTTTCTCTTCCCGTTTTGTGTCTCCCGCTTTCTGTCTTTCGCCTTCATGAACTTATACCATGTCGGTCATGGTGCGCTAAGCTTCAATAATTTCCTCAAGTTTGACCAACAAGCTATCAATCTTTGACCGGATCAAAGCCTTTTCTTGCGCGTCGCTTTTTTCCGCCTCGATCTTACCTAAAAGCTCCTCCTCTAGGCTGTTAATTTTATTTTTAAGTTCTAAATTGGTCGCCTCGTGTTCCTTACAAACTGCTATTAACTTTGCAACTTTTTTCTCAATTTCCTTGAAATGGTCGGAAATGATTGCATTATCCAAGGCTTAACCTCACGATTATTTTCTTCAATATAATCTGTAATGTTAAAGAAAGTCAAGCTATATTAACTGCTGATTTTTCATGACATGCTCGACTCTTTTTAGCTCCTGAACCGTGTTGATCCCGGTCACTTCAAAATGATTGCCGCCGACCGTCACACCAATATGCTTTTTCCCGGCATAGGCGATTTCGATAATATCGGTCAGATATATTTCGCCTTGCACATTGTCTGATTTAATTTCAGGGACAGCCCACAGCAAAAATTGTTTCTTTACACAAAATATACCGCTATTGATTAATGTGATGCCCTTTTGCTCTGGGGTGGCATCGGACTCTTCCACAATGGCCTGCACACGGCTGTTTTCATCCAGCAGTATTCGACCGTAACCGCTTGGATCAACAAGTTCCACCGCTAAGACCGAAACATCCCTTTTTTCATCTGTATGTGAATTTACCAAATTCATCACCGTATCCGCTTTAATCAGCGGCACATCGCCGCATAAAATCACCACTTCCTCACAGTGTTCCGGAATGTGCGGCAAGGCACACAGGACAGCATGGCCGGTCCCCTGTTGTTTCTTCTGAATGGCAAAACTGAAGGTGCCCAGTTTTGAGACCGTCTGTCGGACCTTATCCGACTGGTTGCCCACCACCAGCACTACATTGTTGCCGGCAATTTTTCTGGCCGCTTCAGCGACATAATTGATCATGGGTTTGCCGCAAACCTCGTGTAACACTTTGGCTTTATTTGATTTCATGCGAGTTCCCAAACCCGCCGCCAGTATGACAACCGCAATTTTAGTATCCATGGCTATCAGTTTAAACTTAATAAATAAAAAGGGCAAACCCAATTCGCTGGTTTACCCTTGTTTAAAATCACGCTGGTCTATCTCAGAAATCTGTTGATCATCAAATGATACTAAAACCCATCTCAAAAATAGTGGCTAAGGGTTCAGGGCAAGGCGTCCCGTGAATTGAAAACGGAGCGTACACGGAGTACGTGAGTATTTCAATTCACGGGACAACGCAGCCCTGGGCACTTAGACGCATTTTTGAGATGGGTTTTAACTTAACCCCGCAAGGCGGATGCGAACCGTAGCCCGCTCCAATGAGCCTCTGGCCCTGGCAAAATCGATACCTTCCCGGGAACGATCTTCAGCCAGCCGCTGCACGGCGCGCTGCAGAGCAGCTTTGGCCCGCTCAATATCAATGTCGCTTCTTCTTTCGGCCGATTCGGCCAGCACCGTTACTTTGTCCGGCAGTGCTTCGGCAAATCCACCATTTACAAATACATAATGCTCTTTTCCATTTACATCGGTGTAACGAATCATTCCGGTTTTCAGAGTGGTTAGAAAAGGGGTATGGCCGCTGAGAACACCAAACTCCCCCAAAGATCCCGGAGAGGCCACGATCTGGGCTTCTTCGCTGACGACAATTTTTTCAGGGGTAACCACTTCAAGATGAATATTTCCAGCCATAATCGTTCCTTAAAATCGGTATTTTTGCATTAATGCGGACCCGGGTCTATTCGGCCTCGGCCATTTCTTTGGCAGCCTCAACGACTTCCTCAATGCCGCCTCGCATATAAAAGGCCTGTTCGGGAATGTCATCATGCTTACCTTCGCAAATCTCTTTAAATGCTCTGACGGTATCTTCAATCTTTACGTATGCGCCCGGCTTATTTGTAAACGCTTCGGCAACATGGAATGGCTGGGAAAGGAATCTCTGAATTTTGCGCGCCCGGGAGACCGTAACCTTATCTTCGTCGGATAGCTCTTCCATTCCCAGAATAGCAATGATGTCTTGAAGTTCTTTGTACTTTTGCAGAATCTGCTGTACCTCCCGGGCCACCCGGTAGTGTTCCTCACCGATATAAGCAGCATCCAGAATCCGTGAGGTTGAATCCAAGGGGTCGACTGCAGGGTAAATACCCAGTTCGACAATTTGGCGCGACAAAACAACGGTTCCGTCCAGATGCGCAAAGGTGGTTGCCGGCGCCGGGTCGGTCAAATCGTCGGCCGGCACATACACACACTGTACGGCGGTAATGGATCCCTTATCGGTGGAGGTAATGCGTTCCTGCAACTCTCCCAGGTCAACGGCCAACGTCGGTTGGTAGCCCACCGCTGAAGGCATCCGCCCCAGAAGTGCCGAAACCTCCGAACCCGCCTGGGTAAAGCGGAAAATATTGTCGATAAAGATCAGCACATCCTGGCCTTCTTCATCCCGGAAATATTCGGCGGCTGTCAATGCCGAAAGCGCAACGCGCGCCCTGGCGCCGGGAGGTTCGGTCATCTGCCCGTAGATCAATGCTGCTTTAGGCAAAACCCCGGAGTCCTTCATCTCATGATACAGGTCGTTGCCCTCGCGGGTGCGCTCCCCCACACCGGCAAAAACCGAAATGCCCCCGTGCTGCATGGCGATATTATGCACCATTTCCATCATAATAACGGTTTTGCCGACACCGGCGCCGCCGAACATGCCCATTTTACCGCCCCGCGGGAAAGGAACTAAAAGGTCGATAACCTTAACCCCGGTCTCCAAAACCCTTACGGTCGTGTCCTGTTCGGTAAATTTCGGGGCTTGGCGGTGGATGGGAAGCATTTTTTCCTGACTCACCGGCCCTAACCCATCAACCGGTCGACCCACCACATTGAGAACCCGGCCCAGACCGGCTTCACCCACCGGCATCATGATGGGTTTGGCGGTATCTTTAACCGGCATGCCCCGCACCAATCCGTCGGTGACGTCCATGGCGATGGTCCGCACCACATTATCGCCCAGATGCTGGGCGACCTCCACCACAAGATTATCGGCTTCATCATTGATGGCGGGATTGCTGATGGTCAATGCCGTATAAATCGTCGGCAGTTTTCCCTGCTCGAACTCCACGTCAACAACAGGTCCCAATACCTGCAAAATCTTACCAATATTGTCTCCCATCGAAAACCTCCGTTTGTGTTCGCTGTTACACGTCTATAGCGAAAATATTATATTCTTTTATTAAGCAGCCGGATGCTACCCGATCAACACTATCATCTAAGCGCTTCAGCTCCACCGACGATATCCATTAATTCTGCCGTAATGGCTGCCTGGCGAGCCTTGTTATATACCAGCGTGAGATTTTCAATCATATCTCGGCAGGCCTTGGTGGCATTGTCCATCGCCATCATGCGCGCGGCATGCTCGCTGGTCGATGTTTCCAGCAAAGTGCTGTAAATCTGAACATAAACATTTCTGGGCAGCATATCCCCGAGCAGTGAATCGGTTGAAGGTTCGCAAATATGCTCCGGCATATAAGCGCCGGCTTCTTCGGTTTCCTCAGCCTCGCCGGTTTCAATCGGTGGAATCGGAATCAGTTGCTGTAAAGCCGGAACCTGTCTGGCCATGCTGACAAATTCGGCATACACGATATAAACTTCATCATAGGTGCCTTTTAAAAAGGCCTCAATCAGATTTTTGCCAATAGTAGCGGCGATATTAAATCCAAAACTTGCGCCGACAACCCCTAAATGCTCGCTGTCGATCTGCAGATTTTCCTTGCGGCACCAGTCGCGGCCTTTTTTACCTAAATTGGTAAACGAAAAATCAAGGCCGGCACCGGCTTTTTCCTTCATAAAGGCGCGGGCCTTTTCAATTAAATTCATATTGAATCCACCGCAAAGCCCCCGGTCGGAAGTGCACAAAACCACGTGCGCGTTTTTGACTTCCTCTTTGGGCACCAGCAGGGGATTGGCCTCTTCGCCGGCTCTTTCGGCCAGACTGCCCAGCACCTCGGAGAACTTGCTGGCATAGGGGCGAAAAGCTTCCATGCTTGTCTGGGCGCCTCGCAGCCTTGAGGCGGCCACCATATTCATGGCCTTGGTGATCTGTTGGGTCTTTTTTACCGCATTTATTTTTAACTGGATATCTTTTAACGTCGCCATACCATTCAGCCTGTATTATGAATGTTAGGGGTTGCGGGTGTCGAGTTGCGGGTTAAATGGAGCCATTGCTTCAACCGCGCAACCGGCTCGGCCGAGTCGTTCGACCCTGAGCTCACGACCGAAGGGCTCACAGCCGATGGGCTCGTCGCGGGCCGGAACGCGTAACACGCAACCGCAGTTATTTTATCGTGTCCTTAAACTCCTCTTCGTAGGCTTCCAGGGCCTGGGTCATCTGTTTGTCGAGATCGTCCGTAAATTCCTGTTTTTCGGCGAGTTCCTTAAAGATGTCAGGATAGCGATCTTCAATAAACGGATACAGACCGGCCTCATATTTGGCCAAAACATCGATCGAATAATTATCGAGAAAACCCTTTGTACCGGCATAAAGAATCGTCACCTGTTTTTCCATCGACAGGGGTTCATACTGGGGTTGCTTTAATATTTCAACCAGCCGGGCACCGCGGGTCAGCTGCTGCTGGGTAGCTTTATCCAGGTCGCTACCGAAGGCCGCGAATGCTTCGAGCTCACGATACTGCGCCAGGTCCAGCCGCAGGGTGCCGGCGACCTGTTTCATAGCCTTGACCTGTGCGGCCCCGCCGACCCGGGATACGGAAAGCCCGACATTAATGGCCGGTCGGACCCCGGCGAAAAACAGGGCCGGCTCAAGATAAATCTGTCCGTCGGTAATCGAAATAACGTTGGTCGGAATGTAGGCGGAAACGTCACCGGCCTGGGTTTCGATGATCGGAAGGGCGGTTAAAGAACCGGCGCCCAGCTCATCATTGAGCTTGGCGGCCCGCTCGAGCAGACGGGAGTGATTGTAGAAAATGTCGCCCGGATACGCTTCCCGGCCGGGAGGACGCCGCAGCAACAAAGACACCTGACGATAAGCGGCGGCCTGTTTGGAGAGGTCATCGTAAATGATCAGCGCATGCTGCTTTCTGTCGCGGAAATACTCTCCCATTGCACAACCCGCATAAGGGGCGATGTATTGCAGCGTGGCCGGGTCACTGGCACAGGCCGATACGATCGTGGTGTATTCCATGGCACCGTTTTTTTCAAGCACCGCATGGACCTGGGCCACGGTGGATTGTTTCTGCCCGCAGGCCACGTATATGCAAAAGACATCGGTGTCTTTTTGTGCCAGGATCGCGTCAATGGCACAGGCGGTTTTACCGATCTGGCGGTCACCGATGATGAGTTCCCGCTGACCCCTTCCAACCGGCGTCATGGCATCGACCGCTTTAAGGCCGGTATAGCAGGGTTCATGGACGCTTTTTCTGGCAATGACACCCGGGGCAACCATTTCCACCCGGCTATGTTCTTTGGCATCAATCGGGCCTTTGCCGTCTAATGGCTCTCCGACAGCCGATACCACCCGGCCAAGGACGGCTTCGCCAACGGGGACCTGGGCAATACGACCGGTGCGTTTGACGGTATCGCCCTCTTTAATATGAATGTCTTCACCCATAATGGCCACACCCACATTATCCTCTTCAAGATTAAGCACCAGACCCAGAACGCCGCCTGTAAATTCTACCAGCTCCAGCGCCATAACGCTTTCGAGCCCGTAAACCCTGGCAATTCCATCACCCACCGACAAGACAACCCCGGTTTCACTGAGCTCAACTTTCTTATCATAATCGGTAATCTGCTCTTTGATAATCTGACTAATTTCTTCAGCTTTTAATTCCATTAGGCTCCCTCACCCCTTTTTAAAGATTCCCTCATGTTAATTAATTGCGTTTTGATACTGCCATCCCAGACAAGATCCCCGATCTTGGTGATGATGCCACCAATCAGTTCAGGATCTTGCTCAACCTCCAAGATTATGTCTTTCTTGGTTTTTTTGGATAGTGCGACCCGAATCTTTTCGACTGTATCCGCCGAAAGGTCAATTGCCGATACCAGGCTGGCCCGGGCGACCCCTTTAAGCTCATCGGCAAGCTTTTGATAATAATCATTAATACTGCCGATAAATCCAATTCGTCCTTTGTCAAAAATCAGTAAAAGAAACGACTTCATCGTCCGGGTGAGATCCAACTTATCAATGACGGTCTGCAAAACATTTCGCCGGCCCGCGGTCTCATAAAGCGGATTTGTGATCGCCGCATACAACGACCTCTCTTGCTCCACTAAATCAGCAAATCCGCCCAATTCATTTCGATAGGTGTCTGTCTGACCATCTTCTTTGCTGATCAGCAAAAGGGCCTTCGCATACCGCCGTGCGATTGCCAAATTTTTCATTATGCCACCACCTTATTTATATATTCGTCAATCAGTTTATCCTGATCCTTGGCCGTAATTTCTTTTTTTAAACTCTCCTTTGCCTTCTGCAGTGAGGATTCAACAACTTCCTGCTGCAGCTTCTGCTTGGCTTTATCAAACTCATGTTCAATATTTCGTCGGGCCTGGGCCTGGAGTTTCTCCGCAGTTTGTTCGGCTTCTTTGAGGATTTTAGCTTTGGCCTGATTGCCCTGCTTGATATAGGCGTCAACGATCTTTGCGGCTTCGCTCTCTATCCGGGATAATTTTTCATTGTATTGGGCCAGCTGTTTTTCGGCTTCGGCTCTCTGGACCTCTAAATTTTCTAAATGTTCCTGAATGTCTTTAATGCGTGAGCTCAAGGCCTTGGAAACGGGCTTGCGTAAAACAAAAAAGAGCGCGCCGGCCAGCACGACGAAGTTCATGACTCGAAACCAATCCGTCTTTCCCCACCCTTTCGCGCCCGAATCCCCACCGGAAGCTGCCATGGCCGTACCAAATGATAGGCACAAAAAGACTATCAGAACGCCAATAAGAACGGTCCGGTGTTTTTTCGAACCGAACTGCCGCTCAAAACCGGAAAACTTCATTAAACTTTCCTCCCCAAAATTTTTTGGCAAATATCATTCGCAAACTCATCCACTTTTTCCTGCAACGATGCTCGGGCGGCTTCCGCATCTTTTACAATTTTCTTGCGAATTTCCACCAGCTCCGCTTGCGCTTTGGTATTCTCATTGGCGATAATCTGTTTTTCCTCTTCCGCAGCTGCCTGCTGCAATGTTTCCTTTTCTTTTAATCCTTTTGCCCTGGCCTCCCGAATACCGGATGCAAAGGCCTCATCTTTTTTTTGGGCGTCTTCATTATAGGTTTCGATTCGGAGCTCAAGGCCTTCAATCTTTTCCTTTCTCTGGCGCAGGATATTTCGGATCGGCCGATATAAAATGAGGTTTAAAATCCAAATGATGAGAAGGAAATTAGCGATCTGAATGATAAGGGATCCATCGGGAATAACGGTGATCCCGCCACCGCCTGATTCTTCCGAGGCGCCTAAGGCCAAAGAAGCGGTGAGCAGCACGAACACCAGGGTCGTTAACAGGACTGCAGGACATTTCCGGTATAAACCAAAAATCCTCATTGAGAAAACCTCCGTCGGAGAATTTATGTGCAAACTGGTCTAAATTGTTAAAAATTTATTAAGAAGGATGATTTGGCTCGGGCGGTCTATACCATCAGCATTAAGGCGTTGTCAAAGGATTTTTTAAAAATTTTATTTGTCTTTGGAGTCTGTTGAAACCGAAGAAATTGTGGATGAGGCCGCTGCTTTTTGGGGAGGGTTTTTTCGAGCTTTCAAGGCGGAATTGAAGCGTTTCGAGTTTCGCGTTCCGGGTTACGGGTTAAAAAAATTCTGATGTTCATGACCCGCAACTCGTAACCCGTAACACGCAACAAAAGAACGAACCCAACACTCCAGTACTCCGATGCTCCAAAATTAATTAAAATTGAAAGCGCCCACGATGGATTACCCCTTTTGGGGACATAGACCCGTTAATTATTTCATTCCGAATCGCTGCGGTTGGGAGCAGGCCTTATTGCAGCATAAATCTCCGCATACTCACATTTAACAACAAACCGATCCCGATCGCAGTTGTCAGGACCGAAGAGCCCCCGTAGCTGACAAACGGCAGCGGCACGCCCACAACCGGCAGCAACCCCATCGACATGCCGATATTGATAAACACCTGCCAAAAAATCATGCTGCTAATACCGACTGCCACAATGGTACCAAAGGGTTCGCGGCATCCATGCGCCACGGTTAATCCCCAAAATATTAAGATAAGAAATATAAGAACCAGGGTAACCGATCCAAGGAATCCCCATTCTTCAGCCAAAACCGAAAAAATAAAATCGGTGTGCTCTTCGGGGAGAAATGAAAGTGCATTTTGGGTGCCTTTTAAAAATCCTTTGCCGCTTAGCATTCCGGAACCAATCGCAATTTTAGACTGGATAATATGGTACCCGGCTCCCAGCGGATCCCGATCCGGATCCAAAAATACGAGAATCCGTTTTTTTTGATATTCTTTTAAAAAAAACCATATCAGCGGGACCAGTACCGCGCCGGAAGCAATTAAATATATAAAAGAGCGTCTTTCAATTTTTACAAAAACCGTTATTGAGGCGGCGATCAACACCAACAGTCCGGCTGTACCCAAATCCGGTTGCATCCCGATCAGGATGACCGGCAACAGTATAAACATCAGGGGCCGGATTAATTCACGCAGGGTAAACCCCCTCGTTTTGGCATCCTTGGAATAGTAATGCGCTAAACTGAGAATGACCGCAATTTTGACCAGTTCGGACGGTTGAAATGAAAGCGGACCGATTATCAGCCAGCGCCGCGAGCCTCCGATATATCTGCCGAAGAACAAAACCGCGATCAGCAGTAAAATGCACCCGAAATAGATGGGCTGGGCCCAACGATCCAATATTTTATAATTAAACAAAAAAGCGGTCACCATGGCCAGCAGTCCAATGCAAAACCAGAGCATCTGCTTAAAAAACAGAATCTTTTGAGGCGCCGGGGTCTCCGCCGTAACCGCGCTGTACAGGGTCAGGAGTCCGATACATCCAACCAAGACGGCCAATCCCAACAAGCCCCAATCAAAATATTGTATCAAACGTCGATCAAACATCGTCGCTCCGCTCCCGGTATCCGTAGGTTTCAGGTGTCAGTGTTCAGGTGTCAGGATCAATCTATCTGAAACTCAAATATGTCGTATGCTGAAACCTGACACCCGACACCTGACACCTAAATTAAAGCCGGCGGCCAATAGCCAGATTATCCATCGCCTCCGGTGTTATTTGCTTCGTTTTGCGTTGCCAGCTGTGTATTGACGGGTTTTTTGCGCAAATACGTCTTTATCATTTCCCTGGCTATCGGCGCTGCGGCACCGGAGCCGTGCTCACCATGTTCAACGACAACCGCAACCGCGATGGTCGGTTTTTCAGAGGGTGCGTAGGCCACGAACCAGGCATGCGCTCTTAAATGGATGGGCACATCTTCTTGCGGTAGCGGATCGTCCTCTTTACGGCTGATGACCTGAGTTGTGCCGGTCTTCCCGCTGATATCGATATCTTCAAGACGACTCCCGCGTGCCGTTCCATTTTCAGCGTTTACGACTCTCCACAGCCCCAATTTTACAAGATCCAGGGTGGATGGGCTCACCGGTATTTTTCCGGCCAGCTTGGGTTCCCTCTCTAGCAAAATTTGCCCGTCTGCCAGTTGAATGCGGTTTAAGATCATCGGTCGGTAGCGTTTGCCGCCATTGGCCACCGCAGCGGCCAGGACCGCCATCTGAAGGGGGGTTGCAAGGTTAAAGCCTTGCCCGATGGCGATTGACAGGGTTTCACCCTTTTGCCAGGGCACACCCGTGCGCCGTTTTTTCCAGGCCGCTGTCGGAATCAAACCGCGCGCTTCCTGATCGAGAAAAATTCCGGTTGGAGAGCCCAGCCCGGCAGCTGTGGCATAGAAAGCCAGCCGATCCACACCGAGGCGCTGGCCGACCTGATAAAAAAACACATCGCAGGATTCTTCCACCGCTTTGAGGATGTTGACGCTTCCATGCCCCCCTTTTTTCCAGCACCGGTAAACACGATTACCAAATCGATAATGCCCCGGACAGTGGAAGGTTGTTTCCGTATCGATCACACCTTCTTCAAGTCCGGCAAGGGCTGTTATAATTTTATAGGTCGAGCCGGGTGCATATTCGCCTTGAATCGCCCGGTTTGACATCGGTCTGAAGGGGTTCGAAATCAAAGAATCCCATTTTTGGCGCGTGATACCGCCGACAAAAGAATTTTGATCAAATGAGGGGCTGCTGGCCAGAGCCAGAATGCGCCCGCTGTCGGGTTCGATGGCGACGGCTGCACCGACCACTCCATCCAAAAGCGCTTCGGAGCGGCGCTGCAGCGCCTTATCTATGGTCAAATACACATTATGGCCGGGCTCGGCATCAACCGTTTTTAAAATCCTTACCACCAGGCCGTCCGCGTTCACTTCAACCTGTCGTCCTCCCCGTTTACCCCTTAAGTGGTTCTCGTAAACCTTTTCGGCTCCGAATTTTCCGATGAGATCACCGCTGCGCAGATCGGGGTAGGCCCCGCTTTTAAGCTCTTTGGAATTGATTTCGCTTAAATACCCGATAAGATGGGCGGCATTGCGCTCATAAATATAGTTACGCCGCAAATTCACGTTAACCGATATTCCCGGAAGATCATATTTATTCACCTCAATCGCGGCCAGGGCATCCCGTCCGATATCCTGACTCAGTAACAGCGGCTTATAGGCCGATACGCCCTCGCTCTGCTTTATTTTGGACATGAGTGCATCCGCAGGGATGTTGATATGTTGCGACAATTTCGCAAGCGTTGCCGCTAGGGGTTCCGCGTCTTTTAATGTTATGCGCACATCAAAAGAAGGCCGGTTATCAACCAGGAGATTGCGGTTGCGGTCGTAGAGCCGTCCCCGGGGAGGATCGATACTTTGCAGCCGGATGCTGTTGTTTAACGATAAACGTCGGAACTCGTTCCCCCGGATGACCTGCAGATAAATCAGTCGAATAAAAATCACTACAAAGGCGGCCAGGACGCATATGATGACACCGGCAATGCGCTGTTTATACCACTCTGTATCTGCAGTTTTTAAATATTTATCCATCTAAGTTTTCGGCGCGGCTGCGGCCCCATTTATCTGAATATTAAAGCGCTTCGCTATCGTCAACAGGCTTAACAAAAACAAGGGGCCTGTAACCAGGGCCCAAAAAATCTGTAAGGCAATGTTTTTAACGGCTTCGGCCGGCAGTTGCCCGCTAGGTCCAAAAAACGCAAAAGTCCCCATAACCAAAATATTTTCTATTAAAACTGCGGCAATGACGATCAAAGATAAAAAAAGTTTATTACCCGCACGCAGATATTTTATAATCCAGCGCATACCCACAAACAGCCAAAAATAAAACGTAAGGTACAGTCCGAATGGGCTTCCGGAGAGATTGTCAACAATAAACCCCAGGACCAAGATAAACGGCAAACATTCGCGCACGGGCATGCAGATACTTAAGAAGATGACAAAGGGAATCAGGAGATCATAAATTCCCCCAATTGCGTTGGAATAGGTCAAAACGGTAGTTTGAACTATTATTAATAAAAGGCACGTGCCGATGTAAAAGCAATACCTCATTGCTCACCCGCAATTGCTTCAGTTTCGGGGCGCAGGATAACCAACACCTCTTCAAGTTTTTCGAAGTCCACAAACGGTGTCACCGTAATTTCATAAAAAATATCGGAGCTGCGCTCGCTTAAGTCGGATACGCGTCCGATGCGCAAACCCTTTGGATAGACACCGTCGAATCCGGACGCAACGACCGTGTCGCCGACCTGGACGTCGTTTTTGCGCAAGACAAATTCAAACCGGCATTGATCTGCGGAGACCCCTTTAATAATGCCCCGTGCCCGCGAGCGTTGCACCAATGCATCTACGGCACTGTTTCGATCAATGATAAGCATCACTTTGGAATAACGATCAGAAACTTCGATGACCTGACCGGCGATGCCCTGAGGCAAAACAACCGGCAGCCCTTTTTGTAATCCATCCCCTTTACCTTTATCAATGATAACCGTTTTAAACCACACGGACGGGTCTTTTCCGATAACTTCGGCTGCGACGACCCGATTCGTCAGGGATTTCTGAAAACTCAGCAAATTCCGCAGGCGGTTATTGGCCAGTTTAAGTTCATTCCATTGATTATTTTTCTCAGCGGCATCATTTAAGGATTTTTTTAGATCTTCGTTTTCCTGAGAGACCGAAACCAAAAAAAAGTAGTGTTCCCAGATCCCTCGCGTAAAATGGACCGAGCGGGTTATAAGTTCCTGGAAGGGCGCCACAAGAGAAAGACCTACGCGGCCGAAACCAGAAGTGGATTGGCTTTTGCTGGTCACCGAAAGGAGGATTACATTGACGGTGATCAGAACGACCCCGCCAACGATCAGAACCATCTTTTTGGAGAACATAAAGCTTCGCTTACTTTATTGACACGTGGTATGGCGAAATTTCGGAATGCCGCATAACCTGTTGTTTTTAGGAGACGCGGGATCAGTTGACCACAACTTCTTTGAGGATTTCAAGGTTGTCGAGTGCTTTTCCCGAACCCATAGCCACGGTGGATAATGGATCCTCGGTAACCGTAACAGGCAAGCTGGTCTCCTCCCTGATTAATTTGTCCAGATTCTTAAGCAACGCTCCGCCCCCTGTTAGAATGATACCCCGGTCAACAATGTCGGCGGATAATTCAGGTGGAGTCTGCTCCAAAGCAATTTTGACTGTCTCAACGATCGCATCGATTTGTTCAGCAATTGCAATTCGTATTTCTTCTGAATCGATCGATAGAATTTTCGGAATTCCAGAGGCAAGATCCCGGCCTTTAACTTCAATGGTTTCCAAGTTCTGAGAATCAGGATAGGCGTTGCCGATCGAAGTTTTTATCGTTTCGGCGGTGCGTTCACCGATCAGCAGATTATATTTGCGTTTGATATACTGGATAATTGCGGAATCCATCTTATCGCCGGCCACCCTAACCGATCGGCTATAGACAATCCCCTTTAGAGAAATCACCGCAACTTCCGTGGTCCCGCCGCCGATATCCACTACCATATTACAGGTCGGTTCGGTGATGGGAAGTCCGGCCCCGATGGCCGCTGCCATCGGTTCTTCAATTAGGAACACCTCACGGGCGCCGGCGGACTCAGCCGATTCCCTGACAGCACGTTTTTCAACCTGGGTAATCCCTGAAGGCACGGCGATGATAATTCGCGGCCGCACGAACGTGCGGCGGTTATGCACCTTATGGATAAAGTGGCGCAGCATGGCCTCGGTCACTTCAAAATCGGCAATAACCCCGTCACGCATCGGGCGAATGGCCAAAATATTTCCAGGCGTCTTGCCCAGCATGTTTTTGGCCTCGGCGCCAACGGCCAAAACGCGATTTTTGGATCTGTTGCCCGTGCTGATGGCCACCACCGAGGGTTCACTTAATACGATGCCCCTGCCCTTAACATACACAAGGGTGTTGGCCGTGCCCAGATCGATGGCCAAGTCATTTGAAAACACACCTAAAATTTTATCAAAAAATAAATTCATTCGGTAAGGCCTCGTTAGAAAGAATGTGTATAAAAATTCAATGGATTGCTAACAGATTTATTGTAGCATGACAAGTAAAATTAATCACCAACAAATTCACCCGGTCATCGTTTTCCTCACCGCGTCGTGCAATACGGGCCTGAATTTTTTGATGCCTTCGTTTTCACGCGAAGGGTGCACGCGATTGGTTAACAAGATCACAATAACAGATTGCTCGAGATCCATCCAAAAGGAGGTCCCCGTAAATCCCAGATGCCCAACGCTATTTTGCGAAAAGCCGCGCCCACAACTGGAGTCGCTTACGCTGGGCGTATCAAATCCGAGAGCCCTGTCTGTTCCGGGCAATCGTTTGAAAAATCGATGCAGGAGATCTTTGTGAAATAGGGCGCTTGTTCTTTCGCCGTGATAAATAGAAAGCAGTTCCGCCAAAAGCCGATAAATGTTGTCAGCCGTTCCAAAAAGACCGGCATGTCCCTCAACGCCACCAACCACATACGCATTTTCATCGTGCACCTGACCCTCTAAAATTTTCTTTCGCCAGGGACAATTCTCTGTTGCCGCAAAATGACCCCGGGTTTCTGCCCGGTTACGAGAGATAAAAAATAAATCGTTAAGCCCCAGAGGTTGATAAATCTCATCTGTCACAAAATGATCCAGCCGTTGATCCGAAACGCGTTCAACCACCCATGCCAGAATCATAAATCCCAGATCGCTGTACAATACTGTTTTACCCATCGGATTGACAAGGGCTTCTTGCACCAGCAGCTTTCGCAGCGCACTTCTGCGTGAATCCCGGGCAACACCCTCCAAGGCTTTATAGTAAGGGCGGTAATCGGGAAGCCCGGAATCATGATAAAGCAGGTTTTTAAGTTTTATCTCGGCCTTATCGGTGCGTTCAAATTCAGGCAATATATGGCTCAGGGGATCCTCCAGCTCAATTTGATCATGCTGGATAAGCTTCATCACCGCCAGGGTGGTGCTCAGCGGCTTGGTAAGCGACGCCAAATCAAATATGGTTTCCCGGGTGATCGGCGCATGTGAGGTAAGATGAGCATAACCGTAGGCCTTAAAGAAAAGGATCTCTTCCTTTTCTGCAACCAGTAAAACGCCGCCGGGAAATATCTCTTTTGCAACGGCCTGCTTCATCAATTTGTCGACCGATTCCATAGACAAATTATCTCTTTTCTCTTCTATATGGCTGCTGGCCGCTGGCTGCTCGTCGTTGAATTTGGTTGATTCGTTAATTGGTCGAATGGTCAAATAGTTTAAAATGGATGGAATCCTTTGACGAATTGACTATTCAACTAATCAACTATTTAACTATACCCTCTGTTCTCTGACAACTAACCTATAGTTGCCGGCTGATCAAATTCGAGGATCTGTTTATCGGCATCCAAGGTGGCCGCCAGGCCAAAAGGAATGGTCATGTTTTGCTTCCCATGCCCCACACCGAGGCCCGCAAGGATCGGTACGTTGAGGTCCCTGAAGTGTTCTTCGAAAATTTTAAAAACCCCATCCAGGGCCCCACATTCCTCAAAGCTTCCGAGAACCAGACCGGCAATTCCTTCAAAACAGCCGGCAAGCTTCATCTGAAACAGCATACGGTCAATTCGGTAATGGGCTTCACCCCGATCTTCTAAAAGCAAGATGTGATTTTCAAACCTGGGTTCAAAGGGAGTTCCAAGCAGATGGCATAAGGTGGTCAGGTTGCCGCCGATGATGGGGCCCTGTGCCCTGCCGGCCTTGATGGTAACTCCTTTGCCGGATGTGACCTTAAGATGGGTATCAGACGAAATGGCCGCCAGCATGCTTTGTCGGGTGGATTCCGGCGCTTCTGCGAGGGTGGTAGCCAGCGGACCGTGAAAGGTCACCAACCCGGTTTTGGCAGTGATCGCAACCAGCAATGCGCTGATATCGCTGTGTCCGATAAACACCTTGGGGTTTGTCCGCATAACACCAAAATCCAACAGGGGCAAAATCCTCAGACAGCCAAACCCGCCTCTGGCGCAAACAACGGCGTCAACGCTGGGGTCTTGAAAAACCTGCGCGAAGAGCTTTGCGCGATGTTCATCTGATCCGGCCAGATATCGATTTTTTTCAAATATCGCATCGGGCACCAGGGTTCGAAATCCCATCGACACCAAAACTTTCAGACCTTGATTAAACATATCCCGATCAAAAGGACTGGCCGGAGCCACAATACCGACGGTGTCACCGGGCTTTAATCGGGGAGGGCGGATCGGTTTAAGGTTTTCAGGAGCCATGGCATTTTCAGGTTCAGGGGTACAAACGTTCGTATATTAAGTGTAAAACAAATCAATTTTTGTTTAATTGGTTTAATTCGTTCGATTCGTTCGATTGGTTAAGATTAAACCAATAAAACCAATTTAACCAATGAAACTAATGCAACAAGCTGTTAGGCCTGGTACAGTCCAGAACGGTGAACTCTGAACGTTGAACCTTTGAACCTTATTGACATATTGTAACGTGAGTGCTAATTATTGTCGCCTGTGTCGGGGCGTAGCGCAGTCTGGTAGCGCACTTGAATGGGGTTCAAGGGGTCGGAGGTTCAAATCCTCTCGCCCCGACCAATAAAATCAGTTAGTTAGCTGATAGTCTATTTTTTGAGAATCAGAAATTGTGACCATTTTGTGACCATCAGATTTTGCGGTCAATCTGTTCAGGAGGTTGACCGCTTTTCTTTTGCGCTCTTGAGTTAGGTGCGAATACCGCAAGGTCATAGTCATATCCTTATGGCCCAAAAGCTCTTGAACATCTTTTAGGCTGCCGCCATTAATTAAAATCTGACTTGCGAAGGTATGCCGTAAATCGTGAAATCTGAAATCGACAATCCCTGCACGTTTTAAAGCCGTCCGGAATGCGCTTTTATTGCGCTTTAGAGGTTGGCCGTTGTAGGTGAAAACATATTTAGATGTCAGGTGTTGCTCTTTTCGGATCGCCTTAAATACAAGCTCCAATTCATCGCTGATGGGAATCTGTCTTGCCTCATTGGTTTTGGTCTTGTCCAGGTAAATAAAACCGTTTCTTACCTGTTCCCATTTCAACCCCAAGATTTCACCGCGCCGCATCCCGCTCATTATAGCACACTCAACAATATGCCTCAAATACATAGGGCAGGCATCCAAAAGCCGGTCAATTTCGGCCTCATTTAAGAATCTCAGGCGTTTGTTGTTTTCCTTAAGTGATAGCGTCTTGCCTCGATTAAACGGATTTTGGTCAATCAACTCCCATTCAACAGCCTTGGTAAAAATATGGTGCAAACATGACATTTCTCGGTTTACTGTGGCATCTTTTCGGAGCCCCTTAATAATTTCCTTGCCGGCCTTTTTGACCTTGATAGGCTTTTGCCTCAAATGGTTTCGGTAGGTTTCAAGATCAATATATTTGATATCGGAAATCCGCCTGCCTTCTCCAAAATAGTCTTTAAAATTATCCAGATATCTTTTTTTCGCATTTTTAAAATTAGCCTGTTGATTGTAATTGACCGTATATTTTAGGACGAGCTCTTTTAAAGTAGTCGTATACTCTTTTTTAACATCCAGATAACGACCTTCGACTTTTAGGGATTCCCGCTTGCCGAGCTCGGCAACAGCATCTTTTTTCTTTTTGAAATTTTGCCTTTTGCGGTTGCCGTTTGGCTCGTAATAATCAATTTGCCAGTACTTGCCTATTTTTCGGATTGCCATTTAATCACCTCCTTTGTTCTTTCTTTGCCTCTTGCCTGTAAATGAATGTTCATAATATCCTTCGCCCATATGAGAAAAGGTATAAACATAATCGCTGCCAGATTCTTGCACAATTTCAATATGACCACCGTCTAACCTGATTTCATACGGTGGTTTCTCTGGCTCATGCCCCCAAAAATATCCGATAATGATTCCAAGAATTACATAAAAAAGGATCGCCTTTCTATCCATCAAAACTGGAGTTGATTTATCCATGCGCCCTCACTTTATTGGAAAATAGTTGTTTCTCCTTTATAATGTTTGTTAAATTCCTCTATCATTCCATCCATCGTGGTCAACCCGGTGGCCGTTCCAAGCCCGGATAGAATGTTTGTGATTGCTATTGCTTGAAACAGATCGCTAACTTGTTTTTGATATTCGTCGCTTTTGGCTTTGATGCTCCGTGCAAGAAAAAAACTGACAATTGAAAAGACGGCAATCACGCCAGTTGATACAGCCGATAATATAAACCATCCGTTCATGGCTCCCCCTTTCCTTACCTATCCAAGATACCCATCTCAATAGCTAAAAACGTTAATAACTGATAACCGTTTTTTATTATTGAAAGAGCCAGAAAGATGAGTACCAAATATCCAAACCATTCAGCATTTAACAGATACTTAAAGTTCATTTAATCACCTCCTTTTTATTCCTTAAAATATATGTCTTTGCCCAATAATGGTGCTATGCATTCTAAATAATCTTTTTTTATATAGGCCTGAACCCGTATCTCCACTATCTTATTTAGGTCTTTATTTATATTTTTAGGCATAGATGGACTCTTAAATCCTTGGTGTGAAAAATAAAGATTATATAGCGTACCAAATCCCACCGGTTTCCCTGTATCGGCATTTACTCCAAAGGTACTTCTATATTTTTCGAGTAGGC
>JAQYWI010000077.1 GCA_030145015.1 Desulfobacterales bacterium | reverse complement strand
GCTTCTGAATTTGGGAAGGAGTTCGTAACCAAGGTTGTCCATGTAGAAACTGCAATCATCTATCAATATCTCTAAACATGATGATCCGTTTAGCCATTCAGCGCTTGTATTGATTCCATTGACACCGATACCAAGCCCCCCCAGGCCAATATCGACGATCGGAACCAGTTTAACGGGCTCAGGTTGAAAAACAGCAAAGGCATTGCCCCTGATTTTAAACCGCGGATGTCTTCTTCTTTCGATTTCCATTTTTTAACCTCAATTCGAGTCAAAAAGCGTGGTTCTATAAATCTAAATGTTAATGCCACATAGTAGCATGTCAAGAAGGCTAACTGTAATACGCTAAAATCATTTATAAAAAAAATTAGAGGTATCAAAGGAGGCTTTTCGGATGGGCTTGTTTGAAATGACCATGCCGGCGGCAAAGCGGATAAAGCACCTGAAAATGTATTTGGATTTAGGAAAAGCCATACACATGGCATGATAATCGCATAATAATTAAGCAGGTTACGAAGCTGCTTTTTGAGCAATTTCTATTTTTGCAAACCGGATCGGTATATTTACCATTATGTGTTGTTTTATTAATATGTTGGAATTTTTCTCAAAATTCACACTAATGTTGAAATTTGCAAAAAAAGACTAAAGTATGTAAAGTTTTTACCGATAATATAATTAAACCGGAATAAATTTGACACGCAGAAGCCAGTGGATTAGAATTATTGTAAATAATGACTGTTTAACGATCAGAAAGATTGTAAAACGGTAAGATTTCAAGGAGACTGCGGAAAATGGAAATTACCCCGAAAGACAGCGTTAATATTGACGCATATGTAAAACAGGTTCAGGATAAAGATAAAGTTGATGCCGCATCTGAACAGCCGGAAAAGCAGCATGCTAAAGCAGATACGGTTGTGCTTTCAGATACGGCCAAAAGAGTCCAGGAGGCACAAACACAATTGAAATCAATTCCGGATGTTCGGGAGGACAAAGTTGCCGAGCTTAAAGAACAGATTGAAAACGGCACATATGAGCCGGACGCGGAGAAAATAGCCGGAAAAATGATAACAGATTCCCTGTTAAACGATTTGACCTAACCATTTAATATAACAAACATATAAAAACACAAAGGCGATTTAGGAACAATCCTAAATCGCCTTTTTTTTGACCTCGAAAGGAGAACCCATATCAAAAATGTGGATCAGGGTTCAGGGCCCCGCTGAAGCGGGATTACATATCTAATTTTAAAAAACTAATGTATGCATCAAGGCGTCCCGCGAATTGAAAACGGAGCGTACACGCAGTACGTGAGTATTTCAATTCGCGGGACAACGCAGCCCTGGGCACTTAGACGCATTTTTGAGATGGGTTCTAATGGACCTTGCAGTTCAGGCAGTAGGCATATAATCCGGCAGGATCGTTGGCGCGCAAAATATGGTCGAACTCAGTATCGATAACGTTATCATACAATTTTTTTAACGGATGATCCGCCGGGTTCAAAGCGGCAAAGACTCCGATAATTAAGCGATTAAGCCGTCTAATCAACCGCTCCCGGGTGGTTAAGGGTTGCGTGATGTAAGTGACTTCATAATCTTTTAAATCCGCCCTTTGAGCGATTGCATTTATGGTGTCCTGTAAGCCGCCAATTTCATCGACCAATCCCAATTCTTTAGCTGTGGTTCCGGCCCAAACTCGACCCTGGGCGATTTTCTCCACCGCTTCCGGCGGCATATTCCGGCCTTCAGCGACCCGTTGAATGAAACGCCGATAGCTCTGTTCAATAATCTGATTCATCGATTGGGCAATCAGGTCATTCAGCGGCCGGCCGGGATCGAAAGCATCGGATAGTTTGGTGGTACCCACGCCATCACTGGTGATACCCAGAGATTCCAGGCTTCTTTCAAAAGTCGGGAAGGCCCCCCAAACCCCGATTGAGCCGGTAATCGTCGTCGGTGTCGCCCAGATTTCATCTGCAGGTGCGGCGATCCAGTACCCGCCGGATGCAGCCATTGATCCCATGGATACGAAAACAGGTTTGCCCGCCTGGCGGGTCAGCTCGATCTCTCTGCTAATGACTTCAGAAGCGGTGGCACTGCCTCCGCCACTATCGATCCGAACCACCAACGCCTTTACCTGATCATCTTCACGCGCGCGGATGATCAAATCCGCCATGGTGTCACCGCCGATTCTGCCGGCCGGTTGCGATCCGTCCATGATGATACCGCTGGCGACAATAATGCCAATTTTGTCATCATGCGCAGCGCTGTCCGCCAAAGCAGGACGGATTAGGCTTAAGTATCTATCAAATGTAATCTGTTTAAAGGTGTGTCCTTCTTTATCTTTGCCCACAATTTCAGTCAGTTCCGCGCGAACCTCATCACGGGTTTTCAACGCATCCACCAGGCCGAGGTTTAACGCCATCACGGCGGCATCCCCGCCTGCTTTTGCCAGGTAGCCGGGAGCATTATTGATATAATCATCCAGGCTTTGCGGATCCAAATCCCGGTTTTCCGCGACAACGATTTTGTAATAATCCCATAAAATATTGAGCCAGGCGAGGTTGGCTTCTTTGGCGTAAGGGGACATGCTGTCACGCAAAAAGGGTTCCGTAGCCGATTTATAGGTGCCGGCTTTAAAGACATGAAATTGTATTTTTAATTTATCCAGGGCTGTTTTGAAATACTTTCGGTAAAGGCCGAAACCATGCAGCATCATCCCGCCCATGGGGCTCAAATAAAGCTTGTCCGCATGGGAGGCCAGATAATATTGACCCTGATTGAAGTAATCACTAAAGGCGAAAATCTGCTTGCCGCTGCTTTGGAATCGCTCAAGACCCGCTCCAATGGCCTGAAGCTTGCTAATACCGGCACCTTTCATTTTTCTGAGGTCAAGCACCAGCACTCCTACGCGCTCATCCTCTTTCGCAAAATCGATAACATCGATAATGTCTTTTAAAAGCGTCTCGTCTTTAGCGGCTTCCCCGAAAATGTCGCTGGAGAGCATGGTTTCGCTTTTTTGTTCTACGATATTGCCTTCCGGGGATAAAATCAGCGCAACGCCTTCGGGCACATCCTCATCGCTGTTAAAAAAAACCACGGCAATCAAGAAAGCGACCAGCAAGAGAAACAACAGATTGCCGACAATACGCCGCAAAGCGGATACACTGTTCCAAAAAAAGCCTAAAACGCGTCGAATTTTGCCTGGGGGCTTAATCATTACTTTAAAACCTCGGTTGAACTGATTTTAAGTTAAGTTTTAATAAACTATAATATAAACCAATTTAGAAGTATTGCATAGCCTGTTTGAATAAAAAAATAGGGCGGCTGAAAAGTCGCCCTATTTTTCGTTGTTAATGGTTGCTGGTAAAGTTCAACAATTGAAAGATGAAGTATTTAGTGTATCGTAATGTTTTTGGGCTTTTGCTTTTCAGGTTTGGGCACTTCAATTTTCAGCAGACCGTCCTTAAAATCCGCTTTGATCTTGTCCGAATCCACATCAGTCGGCAGGCTGAAAGTGCGCTGGAATTTTCCGTATGCCCTTTCGCGGCGATAGTAATTTTCCTCTTTGACCTCATTATCATAGGTGCGCTCACCGCTGAGTGTCAGAACCCGATCTTTCACGTCAACCGCGATATCCTTTTTATCCACTCCGGGAAGTTCCGCTTTGATGACAACCCTGTCATCCTCATCATACATGTCCACAACCGGATGCCAGGTACCCAGGCTCAGGTCATCATCTGATCGGCCGGGTCTGAAAAAAGAATCATCAAACAGGTGAGTGAATGGATTCTGCAATGTGTTCATCTCTCTCCAGGGATTCCATCTGACTAAGTTCATCATTTTTTAACCCTCCTTAGATTAGATTTAATTAATTTTACACTTAAAATATTATCATTCATTTTTATGACCAATATAATAAATACTATTTTTATATTGTCAATATATTTATTCATTATTTTTATTGCATTACTATAAAGATGTATTAGATTATAGTAATGAAATAATGCGGTTTGGAAACTTAGGTGATTTTGGGAGGTGGCCACAAATGGAAATTAAAGAAAATCTATTTTCGACCATTTAATGGAAGATGGCCAATCCCTGACCCTTAATTTAAATTTAAAACTGCAAACGTTAGGAGGAATTTATTATGAGCAAAATTATCGGAATTGATCTTGGAACAACCAACTCTTGTGTCGCGATGATGGACGGTGGCGACGTAAAAATTATTACCAACCCTGAAGGGGGTCGCACAACCCCTTCGATAGTTGCCATTTCAGAGAACGCTGAGCGCCTGGTTGGACAGATTGCCAAAAGACAGGCGGTCACCAATCCTGAAAATACGGTTTTTGGTGTCAAACGGTTGATCGGCCGCCGGTATGACTCTGCGGAAGTGCAAAATGACATCAAGGTTTTGCCTTATAAAATCGAAAAGGCATCCAATGGTGCTGTACAAATTAACTTACGTGGAAAACCCTATACGCCGGCGGAAATTTCATCTTTTATTCTGGCCAATATTAAAAAGACGGCCGAGGAGTATCTGGGTGAAAAGGTTAGCGATGCCGTCATTACGGTGCCGGCCTATTTTAGCGACAGCCAACGGCAGGCCACCAAGGATGCCGGGAAAATTGCAGGATTGAATGTATTGCGTATTATCAATGAACCCACTGCGGCAGCGCTGGCCTATGGCCTGGATAAGAAAACCGATGAAAAGATCGTGGTATTTGACCTGGGCGGCGGCACATTCGACGTGTCGATTCTTGAAATTGGCGACGGTGTTTTTGAGGTAAAAGCCACCAATGGGAACACCCATTTAGGCGGTGAAGATTTCGACCTCAAATTAATCGATTATCTGGCCAATGAATTTAAAAAGGATCAAGGAATTGATCTTAGAAACGACAAAATGGCCTTGCAGCGGTTAAAAGAAGCCGCTGAAAAAGCCAAGATCGAATTGTCCACGTCCGTGCAGACCGACGTTAATCTGCCCTTTATCACTGCAGACGCCAGCGGCCCCAAGCATCTCAATTTAAAGTTCACCCGCGCCAAGCTGGAGGGCCTGGTCGGTGAACTGCTGGATAAACTGGAGCAGCCCTGCCGGATGGCTCTCAAAGATGCCGGCTTTTCTGCTTCAGATATCAACGAAGTGATCCTGGTAGGCGGCATGACCCGCATGCCGGCCGTTCAGGAACGGGTTAAGGGCATTTTTGGCAAAGAACCCAATAAAGGGGTGAACCCTGATGAGGTCGTTGCCATGGGTGCTGCCATCCAGGCCGGTGTTTTAAAAGGCGACGTTGAGGATGTATTGCTGCTTGACGTCACCCCATTGTCTCTGGGTATTGAGACCCTGGGCGGTGTGATGACCAGATTGATTGATAAAAATACGACCATCCCGGCAAAAAAGAGTGAAATCTTTTCAACTGCTGAAGATAACCAGCCGGCCGTATCGGTTCACGTACTTCAGGGAGAGCGCGAAATGGCCCGGGACAACAAAACCCTGGGACGCTTTGAGTTGATGGGTATTGCCCCGGCACCTCGCGGAGTCGCGCAAATTGAGGTGAGCTTTGATATCGATGCCAACGGGATTGTGGAGGTATCCGCCAAGGATTCGTCAACCGGTAAACAGCAATCGATTCGCATCACCCATTCTTCCGGCTTATCTAAAGGTGAAATTGATCGACTGGTTAAGGATGCCGAGCTTCATTCTGAAGAAGATAAGATCAGAAAAGAGTTGGCGGATGCCCGAAATTCAGCGGATGCGCTGATATATTCCACCGAAAAAACCCTCGCCGAATTGGGCAATCAGGCGGATAACGGTTTAAGGGCCGAAGTGGAGCAGACAATTGCCAGTCTCAAGCGTGAAATCGAAGGTCAAAACAGCGCAGAAATCAAGCGTCTGACTGAAACATTGGCCCAGGCTTCCCATCAACTGGCGGCCTCGATGTATCAACAGGCTTCGTCTGAGGGACACAATAATGAATACCAGGCGGCAGGTGCGCATAACCCAGCGGCCGATGCATCTTCGAATCGCGATGAAGAGGTTGTTGAAGCCGAGTACGAGGAAGTCAACTAATCCGGACATTTCATGAAAAATATCGTAAAAAAGGCGGCGCTCACATTGCGGAGGCCGCCTTTTTCTTTAAAAAAAACTTTCTTTCAATCAAAAATCCGGTTATTAAATAGCTTGTAAGTGTAATTCACCACAGACCCGCCTGCTGAACACAGCGGTTTTACAATATGTGGCGTGAAGTCCCGCCACTGCGGGGCCTCGCCTGAGGGGCTCGCGATGGCGGGCAGGGATCACAGAGCACCCAGAGATTATTATCTAAATCGTAATAGAAAATATAAATGTTCTGAATTCAACCTCTGTGGTCTCCGAGCTCTCTGTGGTAAAATATTAATACCTTAAAATTTGGTAAGTGCCTCATGAAAGCAGTCCTTAAGATAATCGGTATTGTAATCCTGTCTTTCCTGGTCGTCTCAGGGTTCTATTTTTATCTGGGCTTGCCGGATGTCAGCGGATTAAAAGCTCAAAATCCCCGAACCACGGCATTAATGGTGCAGCGCTACAGAGAGGCGAAGAAAATCGACAAGACATTCCGGATCCGAAAGCAGTGGATTGAGTTTGAAGCCGTCCCGAAATTGCTGCGCGAGACGGTCCGGGTTACGGAAGACGCCAGCTTTTATCAGCACAAAGGTATAGATTTTGATGAATTAAAAGAAGCCTTTAAAAAAAATTGGAAAAAGGGGGAATACGTGCGTGGTGCCAGTACCATTACCCAGCAACTGGCAAAGAATCTTTACCTGTCCACTGAAAAAAGCCTAATCCGTAAAATAAAAGAATATTTAATCACCATACGCCTGGAAAAGAATTTAAGCAAAGATCGTATCTTTTGCATATACCTCAATGTTATCGAATGGGGACCGGGGATATTTGGGGTCGAGGCGGCCTCTCTGCATTATTATCACAAAGGTGTCAGCCAACTAAATCTGGAGGAAATGGTCCGTTTGGTGGCCGTCATCCCGAAACCGTTAAAAATCAATCCCACTGAAAATGACGATTGGCTGAAATGGAAAGCCCGGTGGATTTTAGATGCTTTGAAACGATACGCCTATATTGATCAAATGCAATATCAAGCCACCTACGACCGCTTTCAATAACGCCATCGTAACCCACACCCGTCTTATTAACTCTTAATAGATTCGCCACAGACCCACAAGGACTCACACCCGCTTATTCTTTTTAGTCCGTGTCTGCCTGCGTGGGTCCGTGGCTAAATAAAACACATCGTAATTGAATTTTCGGAATCTTTATTCATTTTACTTTTTGGCCAAAATATATAAAGCAGATTACTTGATTTAACTAGATTGCAATATTATTAATAATAATATATGGAATGCAGTAATGAAACTTACATACTGTCGCTAAAAACCGCAAAGGCAGGGCAAAATGGCAAAAAAGCATAAAATCTCACCATTTCAAGAAATAACCTTACCGTTGCCGTCACCGGCCGACCTAAGGGGCCGGCAATCGGTTCGCGCAACCTTTAAGTTATCAGCCAGGGCCATTGACGTAATCAGTATCGTGGCCGCGCAACTGGGAATCAAACAAAAATCGCTCTTTGATCATCTGATCGAGGATGTGAAGTCTTTGAACGTCATTGCGAACGAAATCGAAGATGATGCCTTTAGTGCGCTGGATCGCATTCAAAAAACCTTTGTTGTCAGCCGACGCACACTATCAAGCCTGGAAAAAACATCCCGGCAATTTAATGCGCCGCGGGATGCGCTGGTGGAATATTCGATTCAGCGATTGTTACCGGTAATTGCAAAGGAACGTGAAAGACATACAAAACGCAAAGAGGTATTAAATGATGTAAATGCACACCTGGCACAGGGATTAAAAATATTGCAGAAAGCCCAATCCCTTTTAGGTGTAGAAGATCCGGTTTATGCCAAATTTGAATCCGCCATGCATGGGTTGGTCAATGCACAGGCCCATATCGAAGATTTTGTAAGGAGAGGAAGCGTTATCGAGGACTTTTGACGCAGTGGAATTTTATTTAGGTGTTAGCGCCAGGAGCCCCTCATCTGTACTCAAATCCATTTTAAACCGGCGCAGATAATTTAAACCCAATAACCCCGTATCCGGCTGATTGGGAAGATCCAGCACCAGTGCTTTTACATTATAGGTCTCAAAACCCTCCAAGGTGACCGAGTCCAGAACCACCTCCGGCGCATGGATGACACCGCTTGCCGTATAAACCGTGCGCCGCGGATTCCGGACCGTTATGATTATACCAAGATCCGCGGCTGTGGAATAGGGTATGGTCACCATTGATGCACCCGTATCAACAATAAAGTCTTGGGAAGTCCCCTGATTAAGAGAAGCCGTAACCGGGATTTGCCGGGCACCCGGCACAAAGCGGATGAGAATTTTTCCTTCCAGTCCTTTCAATTCGGAAATCTGCGACTGCAAGCTTCTAACCTGCTCCTTGAGCGCAGGTGGGTAATTTTTGGCCGACAAAAGTCCTTCTGCCGTAGCCCAGTCGTTTTCTGCCAGGGCCAACTTTACACCGAATAGATGAATGTTGAGATCATCAGGCAGCTGCTGGCCGCCGCGTTCATAAACCTGCCATCCATCCTGAATATCTCCGCCTTCAAGCAAAGCATTTAGCCAATTTTGATAAAGATCGGAATGAAGTTTAGTCAGCTCAGCCTTATCAGGGTCGTTTTTCGGCTGCCAGTTTGCGGTAACATTTTCCGTTAAATTGACCGCTTCTTCAAAACCATACGTTTTTGCAGTCAGGATAACCACATCCGACATCAAAGAGATATCATCTGTTTGAGCGAGGACCTCGCCATCAAAATAATTGGCCACCTGGACCGCAAAACCATCTTGAACCGCTCGCGCAATCAAGGAACGTAATTGACTTATGATCGCATCGGGCTGCAAATGGGCAGGTGTCTCATTAACAGACAGCTTTGGATTAAATCGAAACGCCTGGGTAAATGCCTCTAACCGATCTAGATCAGAATAACCATCTGCCAGGGTAAGGGCCAGGGCAAACTCTTCTTCCCGGCTGTTCGCAAAAGTGAGTCTATAATAATCATCGACCCGGATCTCAGCCCTAAGATTGCGGCCTTCATCGCCTGCCCATAAAAAAGCGCCCTCGATAAAATCACCAAAGGTCCAGCCAACCACTCGATCAGCCTGAACAAATACGCCGGAATCGTTTATGCCGTCCGGGATGGAACCTTTATAAAAATTCCCCTGCCTGCCGATATCCCTAACCTCGACCGGTTCCGGCGGATCCTGGGATGTAAGAGCCCGCCACGTTAGGGGTCTGCCCGCAGACCATGGATAAAGGTCCGGGCTTTCAATGTTTAGATCCTCCCGGATGCGCCACAGATTGATTTGATCCAGATCGTTTGTAATTCCACCTTCAATTTCCAGCTGATTTCCGGAACTCATCTGAAGAACCCAATTGGACCCCCCTAAACTGCTGCGGGTGGGCACCGCAATCCAGCCGCCGCCGACCACGGGCACCGTAATTTCCGAGATAAGCTTCCCGGTGACATCTTTAATCCGCAGCACCCCTATTGGGATATTTATCTGTTCAGCATCGGATTCACTATCTGTGACGGGTTTAACAGGGGAAGCCTTCTCGGGTAACCTGGCTTGCTGGCGGGTTGGAGTCGGCTTTTTTGCGGAGGAGACTTTTGATTTTGCCGGTGGCGGTGTGGTGGGATGCGAACGGTAATAATAGTAAAGTACGCTAAAAACACACAAAATAAAAACAGCAATCGGCAGCCAAAACCGGCGCGCCTTTTTTGCCGGTATTTCATGCAAAGATGCGCCGCAGCTATAACAAATATCAGACTCAATGGGATTTTTGATCCGGCATTGAGGGCAATCGATAATTTTATCGTTTTCTGCTGTATCCGTGTCCATAATTAAAACCTAGCCTTGATCGGCTTAAAGTCAAGCGGGTATGGGCGTCAGAAAAACGATGCATATTTTAAATTATAGCACAATTTTATTGGTGTCCCAAATAAATCGGGAATATTTGGCATAACGAGTGAAAACGAGTATATTGTCTTATAGAAGCCGGAGTAATGGAGCGTTGGAGTGCTGGAGTATTGGATTTTTTTCCATCACTCCATCACTCCTATACTCCACCACTCCAAAGTTGCCTCAATTATGAACTTCTGTCCTCTTTATTATCTAAGACAACAAATAGGGTAAGTCCCTCCATTTTTTTGACGCGAACGGGCTGTCCCTCTTCAATCGGCGGTCCTTCTCCGATTTTTTCAGCCCGCCAGAGCTCGCCGCGTATCTTGATATATCCTGCTGAAATCAGTTTCTCTCTGGCAACACCGCGCTCACCGATCATTGAGCGGGATCGCCCGGCGCGATCCCAATCATAGGCACGCCAGATAAACGGAAACAAAACCACGTCTTTGACAATCCAAAAGCCGATAATACTCCATAAGAGCCAGACCGGAATAACGACCCAATATTGAATCACAATCAAGATCAGGATCATGGCCGCAAATTCGGGAATATTCAGCAGTATGTATCTAAAATATATCGATCTTGGCATTTTTCTGAGTTCCGGATTCGGATAGTTCATCAATTATGGATTCGGACATGTTATTGCGGTTTAAGAAAACTTCTCACTTGAGAAAGGCTTTCCGGAGATGCCACTATAAGATGATCGGTGATGCGTTGTCCGTCCAGGTATTCATTAAGGTGAAATTCGCTGCCGTCGCTTTTGCAGAATGTTCCGCCGGCGGCCTCTACAATCACCCGCGCTGCTGCCAGCCCCTGAAAGGATTCATTGGTGATGATGGCTGCATCGGCGCGCCCCATGGCCACATAACAAATATGCGCCGAGGCACATCCCAGAGATCGGACCTTGCCGGGAAACGTCGAATGGTAATTTTGATGAAATCGAGAGTAGGTTAACAAGAGGCTTTCATCATCAATATATCCTTCAGCGGATACCCTGATCTTATCATTGCCCCAAAATGCATCTTTGCCGGCACGCGCGTGAAATAAATCGCCGGTAACGGGCATGTAAAACACGCCAAATATCGGCCAGAAATTTTCCAATAATGCAATGGACATGCCCCACACGGGTATGCCGCCCTGGAAATTGGCCACGCCTTCCAGGGGGTCAAATATCCAGAGGTACCGTTTTTGCCCATGGGAGTAGTTTTCATTTACGTCGCCATAGCGAAACACCTGATGCTCGGGAAAGTGCTGGTTTAGTCGATTTTGAAACACATCGGTAAGTTGATTCTCGGCCTCGGTAACCACACTTTCGTCAAATTTTAGATGTGGTTTGCCTTTGCCGTAATAGGCCATCGCCTTTTCGCCTGCCTGATGGATGGCATCCATCGCAAATTCGCTTAACTTATCGATCCCAGGGGCCATAGCACCTCCTTTAATTGAAAACAACGGTGTTTGGTGTTTTGTTTTTCGTGTTTAGCACGGAAGCGGCCAAACACCAAATATAAAAAATTAAAATTTTCTCAAAAATAGTGGATCATATATAAAAAAGTGACTAAAGTGAGCTAAATTGCCTAAAATGCCTAAAGTTGTGGCGTCGCTGCGCTCCATCTTTTATTAAAAAATGACAGAATTCCTCAACTTTAGTCACTTTAGATCACTTGTAACTTTAGTCACTGTACTTAGTGCTTAATCCTTTGTAATCTTTATCACCACTAACGTAACATCATCTTCGGGAGCACGGTCTCCCAGAAAAACATTAAAGGCATTGAAACTGGATGTCAGTATTTCCCGGGCAACGGCCTTGGGATTCTGGCGAATAATTTGATGGATGGGTTCCTTCCCGAACATTTCACCTTTAGGATTACGCGCCTCCCAGAGTCCGTCTGATCCCAGTACGATGACCTGACCTTTTTTCAGGCCGGTTTTCTGAAATTGTTCATAGCGCCCATCTGAATCTACGCCTAAAGCTATACCCGCACCGCGCAGTTCTTCAAAGGTATCTGTTGCCGGATCATAAAAAATAGCGGGATCATGTCCGGCACGGACCCAATAAAGACACATGTTTGAAGCGTCGATTGTCAGATAAAACAAGGTCATAAAACTGCCCGATTCCCCGAAATCCCGGGTCATCTGACGGTTAACGTCGGATACAATATCTGCGGCAGTGCCGGGCAACATGGAGCGCTGCCTGAGAAAAGCCCTGCCGGTCGCCATCATCAGGGCGGATGGAATGCCGTGACCGGACACATCCCCGATGACCGCAGTGAACTCCCCGGGGTGCGTTTCACGGGCGTCCAGGAAATCATAATAATCCCCTCCGGTCTCATCGCAGTAGACGATGGTGGCCGCAATATCCAGGCCGTCGACTTCCGGACTCTTCCGGGGTAAAAGGGTTTGCTGTACTTCCTTGGCCAGATACAGAGATTGCCGGATCTGGTCCCGTTCGATAAGACCTTCGATCATCTCGTTGAAGCCATCTCCCAGAACACCGAGTTCATCATTGGAAACCACCCGCACCCTTTGCTTGAAATGCCCTTTCCTCACCCGGCGGACCAGCACCATCATGTCCATAATCGGTTGAATAATCGATTTGCCCGAAAGAACGTTCAATCTGGCACCAACAAATACAAAAACAATCCCCAGAACAATTGAAAAAATAAGAATCTCCCGGCCAAATTCAGCCGCTGAAATGTCGGATCCTTCCATCTCCCATAAAATAAATGCAAGGGTGCCGACCAGAATCAGCATCGGCGCGAGCGTGCCGACGCCGTAAAGCATTCGGATTCTTCGAAGAATTGAAAATTTTACGCTTCCCGCTATCGTGGCCAGCTTGCCTTCGGGGAATAAAATCCGAACCAGTCGCCTTCGGCTATAGGCTTCCACCAGATAAAATGAAATAATGGCGGAAATATAACCGACCATGAACCCACGGAAATTCACAAAAAAACCGATCCGCAGCGGCGCATCTCTAAATATTGTGAAAAATGTCCCTAAGAGGGCGGTTAAACCGATCCACATGGCAAGGTTGACCAGGCCGATAATAACAGGCAAATTCAATATCCGGCGTCGGGCCTTTTCCTCCAGAGCCGCTTCAATTTTCAGTCCCTGGCGCATGCGGTTTATCATCTCCGCAATCGGACGCTGGACGATATATTGAAGCGTAATTCCGATACAAATCACGAGGGGATAAAAAGAAAGGATCACCACCCAGCCGCCGGCTAAAAGAAAGGCCTTTTGAATTTTAAAAAATTCAAGCGGGGTGAAAAGATTGAGCAGGGCAATGATAAGGAAACCTAGAAGATTTGCACCGACATTCCGAATATAAAGTTCAGTGAGGCGGATTTTCTGAAAAGAAGAATCCAGCGTGGTTTTCAAGCTCGGTGTCCTTTCTGCCGGGGAGCCTCGTCCGTTGAGAAGATAGGTCCCCGGTAAAATGCAGGGTTTGAAATTAAAATAACCGGTCAAGTCAAAAGGATCAAGAGGAAATGAACAATATGGCTTGACTGCTACGGGATACGTGTTATTCAATTACCGGATTAAACCATAATACATTCACGATGAGGAGGGATTCACATGGGCTCACAAACGCCTACCCGGGAGGAAGCACTCGCGCTTCTGAGGCAATACAACCAAAACGAAAGCCTGATAAAACATGCCATGGCGGTGGAAGGCGTCATGCGCTACATCGCCCGCAAGCGCGGTGAAGACGAGGAAAAATGGGGCGTGATCGGCCTGATTCACGATCTGGACTATGAGCAGTTTCCGGATCAGCACTGCAAAAAAACCGAGGAAATTCTCACGGAAAATGACTGGCCCGAAGCGTATATCCGCGCGGTGGTCAGCCACGGCTGGGGAATTTGCACCGATGTAAAGCCCGAATCGGATATGGAAAAGGTCCTGTATGCCATCGATGAGCTCACCGGGCTGGTAGTCACCTCGGCCCTGGTGCGGCCGTCTAAAAGCGTGATGGATATGAAAGCCAAGTCCGTTAAAAAGAAATGGAAGCAAAAGCAGTTCGCTGCCGGAGTGGATCGCTCTATTATTGAAAAAGGCGCCGAGATGTTAGGCGTGGAACTTGGCGAGCTGATCACCGATACCATCATGGGCATGCGCGATGTGGCCGAAGAGATCGGTTTGAAAGGAAATGTAGAATAAATACGATTTGGGATTTTAGAGGCGGGCAGGTCTGTGGTTAAATTATTCTTTAGGCCTTAGCCGGCCGCGGTAAAGCGAGAAGTAAATCCCACCTATACAAAGGCCTGAAGAGATGATAAACAGCACTTTTATGCTTTTAATCAACTGGGGATAGTATTCCGGCGTAATCTGAGCCCGGCCGATAAACAGGGCGAATACCAGCGTTGCAATTCCCATACTCAGCATCTGGCCCAAAAGCCGCATGGTTCCCACCGAGGCCGAAGCAATCCCGTAAAAGCGTTTGTCCACCGAACTCATAATCGCATTCATGTTGGGCGTTGAAAACAAGCCGATGCCAATACCCAATATTATCATGCTGGCAATTATAAACATTAGCGAGGTATCATTATCCAGCCAGATCAAAAGCACCAAACCCAGGGCGGTGAGGCCCATACCGATCGATGATATCACACGCGGTTCCTTTTTGTCCGAAAGTCTACCCGCATAAGGTGCAATTACAGCCATAATGACCGGCGTGAATACCAATAGCGTTCCGGCCCTCTCAGGGGTTAATTCTTTGATATATTGCAGATAAAGACTTAACAAAAAAAATGCGGCAAATGTGGCGCAGTAATTGATCAGTGCGGCCAGACAGGAAAACGCATAGACACGATTGGTGACAAAAAGGTTAACCTCGAATACCGGATGCGAAACGACCCTTTCCCATTTAACAAACGCGACCAGCCCCCCAAGACCGGTTAGAATTAAAACGATACTCATGGTCGCCGGTAAAATTGAAATGCCGTACATAAAGGCGAAAATTGCCGTAGCGTAAATGATGGAACCGGTTAAATCGAATTTTTGATCGGCTGCGTCTTTCCATTCTCCTTTTAATTTAAAAATAATAAGCAATATGATGACCACACCGAATGGAAGGTTGATCAGAAAAAGACTTTGCCAGCCAAGATAACGAGTTAAAAATCCTCCGACAAACGGCCCGCAGGACAGGCCAATGTAAACTGCAGCCACAGCAATACCCAGAACCTTTCCCCGTTCCTGGACAGGATAAACCGAGCTCAAAATCGCAATGCCGGTAGCAAAGCACATTGCACTGCCGGCACCCTGAAAAACACGAAAAAAGATCAACATGGGTGCCGAGACAGAAAAGGCGCAAAGTAGAGACGAAATGGTAAAAAGGCTCATCCCCAACATGAAGATCTTCTTGCGGCCGTAAATATCCGACAGTTTTCCAAAGGGCACCAGGGTCACGGCAGCGGCCAGCAGGTAAGATGCCGCGATCCAGCTTAACATGACCGCATCCGCATTAAATTCTTTTCCGATGTCCGGCATTGCAATATTGATCGAAGACATCATAAATGGGGTAATAAAAGAACTTAGGGAGGCAATTGTCAGGGCAGTTAATTTGGTGGCTTTATCATTCATCGAAATGTATTTCCCGGAACGAAGCTGCTTTATAATTGAAACAACATTTCATAAAACCTTTCAACAGTCAATTGGATAGAATCCGCTTGACCAGAATGCCACTAGGTGGTATCGGTCATTTAATATAACACAAACCTGTCACAGAACATGGTCCTCATAGTCATTTCAGGGGTTTTTCTAATTTGGTAATCACCGCTGAAGACAGACCGGGCAATAACGGAGGATAATCAGCCATGGAGCAGTTAAGAATCGAAGGAATCAAAGAATTTTCGGCGGAAAAGCGGATACGAAAAAAGCTGTTGGGTTCCGACAGGATCGTTGCCGAGTTTGTGTGCTATGAGCCCGGCCAGGCCACCCCGGAACATGTTCACCCAAAACAGGATGAGATTTTCTACTGTGTCGAGGGCCGGGGAATTATGATTGTAGATGGTAAAGAAATACCCTTGGAGCCGACAAGCCTTATTCTTGTAAAAGCGCGCGAAAAGCACGGTGTCAGGACGCTACCCGACAGCCGTCTTGTCCTGATGTTCACCAAAGCACCCGCATCAACGAAATCAGCAGCCTAGCAGGGGTAAAATGGACTATTGAGAACATGGCGCAATTCTCGCTTTTGGTCCAAACCCGCATACCTTAAACTATACTTAGCATTTTATTCAGTGAAAATTCTATTTGATGAGCGCTATTCGCATCTTTCCATAGACCGCGCAATTCGTTCCAGACTATTCTGCATTCAAATATGTAAAATGTGATGAACCACAAATTAGGTTTTAAAGTGAAAGGAGATATGCCATGCGTATTGCTGTAATGGGAACCGGGGGAACGGGCGGCTACTTCGGGGGGCTTTTGGCCCGGGCCGGTGAAGAGGTAACCTTTATCGCGCGGGGGGATCATCTGGAAGCAATTCGCCAAAACGGTCTCGCAATAAAATCCGTTTTGGCCGGTGATTTTAGCATTCCCGCTAAAGCCACAGATAATACCCAGGATATTGGTCCGGTCGACTTGGTCTTATTCTGCGTCAAAGCTTACGATAACGCGGCGGCGGCCGGCCAGATCCGGCCTTTAATAGGGCCGCAAACAGTCGTTCTTTCGGTGCAAAACGGCATCGACAATGAGCAGCAGATTGGAGAAGTGATTGGGGCCGAACACATTCTGGGTTGTGTCTCGTATGTGTCTTCAATAATCGAGTCCCCCGGAGTCATTGCTCAGACGGGGGGCCCCGGAAAAATTGTTTTCGGCGAGATGCAAGGCGGCACTAGCGCTCGAACTGAGACCCTCCAAAGCACGTTACAAAATTCCGGCATCACGGCGGAGCTTCATGCGGATATTCAGGTTGCCCTGTGGCAAAAATTCCTGGGGATATGCGGGGTAAACGGTATTACCGCCCTGACACGTTTGCCCCTGGGAGAAATTCTGGCATGTGAGGAAACGCGCAATTTGATGAGGGGCACTATGGAAGAAGTCGAAGCTGTTGCGCGGGCAAGCGGTGCTAACTTACCTGAGGCATGCGTCGATCAATCAATGGACCTTTTCAGCAGCGTGGAGCCATCGGTGCGGGGTTCGATGTATTACGACCTGGCCGCCGGCCGGCGCCTGGAGCTGGACGTATTAAATGGAACGCTCGTTCGCCTTGGAAGCGAGCATGGGATCCCGACGCCGATTAATTTTGCCATATATGCAGCTTTGAAACCATACTTAGACGGGGCGCCTTCTGCATCATGATTGACCGCAGGTTTATTGGAAACTCCGCCGCCTTTATCGCTGCGGTTCTTTTTGGCGCCGCGGTCGTCGCCACCCGGGTGGTCGTAGGAAGTATCCCCCCGCTGAGTCTTGCTTTACTCCGATTCGGTCAGGGGGGGTTGATTTTACTCATTGCCCTGCTCATTTTCAGACCGGGATTACTGCGCGTCAAATTAAGAGATTTACCATACCTTACCCTTCTCGGAGCGGTTCTGTTTACGATCTTTCCGATAACGTTTAACATGAGCCTTAAATACACCGAGGCATCACGCGGTGCTCTCATGTTGGCCACAGTGCCTCTTTGGAGCGCCGGGCTGGCTCGCATGGCCAAGAGTGAACATCTCATCTTGCGTCAAGTTGGGGGAATCATCCTCACACTGGGCGGAGTGGCCGCTGTCCTTGCCGAACGGGGGTTGGCATGGCAAAAGGGGAGCTGGGAGTTACTGGGGGACTTACTTATGCTTTTGACTGCCATTTGCGGCGCTTTCTACGGTGTCCTGGCTCAGAAAATGTTAAAAAAATATAACCCGATAACCGTAACCACATATGCGATGGTAACCGGGGCATGCCTGCTGATTCCGCCTGCAATTGTTGA
The DNA here is from genome assembly GCA_030145015.1 of Desulfobacterales bacterium. The sequence goes on along the minus strand of JAQYWI010000077.1, from coordinate 5,116 downwards.
AGGCCTTTCTCAAGCGCTGACAAAGATTGACTTTCAGGCCGCCAGCCTCATTCTGTTTTTAGGGATTTGCGGCGGCGCCCTGGGTTACTTTCTGTGGACATTTGCCCTGGCCCATCTAACGCCTACCCAGGTTGCGGTGTACATAAACTTAAACCTTATGGTGGCGACCATATTGGGCGCAGCCCTTTTAGCTGAAAAACTGACGCTGGTCTTTATCGCGGGTTTCGTTGCGGTTTTAATCGGTGTTTTGCTTGTCAATTGGCCGACAAAGATTGTAACCGAGCCATTACCTGATGCAAGTAGCTGAACATTCGGGTGCCTGTTTCAAGACATTTTGCCACCGAAACAAAATATTTCTTAGAGAGAATTCGCGTGTTTCTGGAAAAGCACAAACCGAACTGGAAATAATTATGGATAGTTCGCCCTGCTTAGGGTGGAATAATAGACTCGAGATCCTTTTCTCCGTTGAGCTTTCAGCCTTTAGCTTTGGGCTCTGCCTGGAGGGCAGTTTATGAAATGTCCAAAATGCCAATTTGAAAATCCGGCTGATGCAAAGTTCTGCAACGAATGCGGAAATAAATTGGAACTTGTTTGTCCACAATGCACAAAGGTAAACCCGGCGGGCAGCAAGTTTTGCAATGAGTGCGGCCAAAGTCTTGCTCAAATAGTCTCTGCCAACGACTTTCAAGGAAGTTCAGAATCTTCTTCATCGCCATCCATTATGCCTGAAGCCTCGTCGCTGTCTGAAGGTGAGCGCCGTCAGGCAACGGTCGTCTTCTCGGACCTTTCCGGCTATACATCAATGAATGAAAAACTCGATCCCGAGGAAGTGCAGAAGATTATGAGCCGAATCAAAGAAAAGGCGGTGCAGATCTTCGAACGCCACGAGGGTATCGTCAACCAATTTGTGGGAGATGAAGTGCTGGCCCTTTTCGGGATACCAACCGCTAATGAAGATGATCCGGTTCGCGCAGTAAGAGCAGCCAAGGAGCTTCACGAGGTCGTGCGACAAATCAGCCTTGAAGTTGAAGATCTAATCGTTATGCAACTTCGGATGCATAGCGGGATCAGCAGCGGCCTTGTCGTAACGCATTTAAGAGATATCCGCGATGGCAGCTACGGCATTACCGGCGATACGGTAAATATTGGGGCTCGTCTGGCCGCCCGTTCAGAGGCGGATGAAATTTTGGTGAGTCCGGAAACCTTCAAACAAATCAGCCCCTATTTCGAAACCCAAGCACTTGAGGAAATAATCGTAAAAGGTAAAACCCAGCCGTTCATCCCTTATCGTGTGATAAAGGAATCAACCGTTCGGACCCGCTTTGAGGCTGCCGAAAAGCGAGGTTTTACTTCATTCACCGGTAGGGAGCAAGAGCTGACCGCGCTTTATTCCTGCCTGGATAAAGCCATGTCAGGCAACGGACAATTTGTAACCGTCGTTGGCGAAGCCGGTATGGGCAAAAGCCGCTTGGTTTATGAATTCCGGCACTGTCTCAACCGCAATACCATCACCGTTCTGCAGGGTCGCTGCCAATCGCATGGAACCCGAATACCCTATTTTCCCTTTATCAATGCCTTAAGACGCGGACTAAACTTAAGTGATGACGACTCGCCAAGCGAGTTACATGAAAAGGTGGTTTCCAACGCTTTGGCTATCGATCAAACGCTCGAGCAATATCTTCCAATCTACTTGTATTTGTTATCTATCTCTAGCGAAGTGTATCCGTTACCAACCCACCTAAAAGGCCAGGAATTAATCAATGAAATTCAGAAGGCGCTGACCGTCATAATTACGCTTAACACCAAAACGCAGCCGATGGTTTTGCTTCTGGAGGACTGGCATTGGGCCGACGAAGCATCAGATTCGATTCTCAACCATCTGATCACTGATATCATGCCGTATCCTTTGATGCTATTGGTGATCTATCGCCCGGAGTATTCTTCCAATTGGGGCAACTGGAGTCATCATACGCCTATTATTTTAAAGGCGTTAGATGGCCAAAATTGCGATGAATTCATAAAGGCTGTCTGGAGCGCAGGCCGTCTGCCGGAAGGAATCGGACCTTTGATCCACGAGCGTACCGGTGGAAATCCCTTTTTCATGGAAGAAATTTCCAGTGCACTTATCGAAGAAGGCGCTATTCACGTTAAAGACAGACAGGCCCTCCTGACACGGCCCCTGGATAAACTGACGTTGCCCGATACCGTTCAGGCCGTAATACGTTCACGATTGGATCGATTGGATCAATATTCCCGAGAGTCTATGCGTCTGGCATCTGTCATCGGCCGTGAATTCACCCGGCGCATTCTCGAGCAGATTTCCACCTTCAAAGAACAGCTCTCCCAATCGCTGGAAAACCTGAAGATGTTGGAGTTGATCCAGCAAATCCGGGTGGTTCCGGAAATGGAATACATGTTTAAGCATGTCATCACCCGGGAAGTGTCATATGAAACCCTGCTCCATCAACAACGCAAAGAATTGCATGGACTCGTCGGTCAGGCCATCGAGGATCTGTATCAAGACCGGATTGAAGAACAGGTGGACATTTTGCATCACCATTTCAAACGCGCTGAGAGCTGGTCCAAAGCAGTTAAATATGGGCGTCTGGCAGCGAATAGAGCTTACCGGTTGAGTCAATTTCAAGAAGCTGTCGCCGCATTTGAACAGACCAAATCTTGCCTGCAACACCTCCCGAAGGATCGATCGCGACAGGAAACTTTGCTTGACATACTGTTGGAAATGATATGGCCGCTGCACTTCACCGGCGATCAGGATCAAGCGATTGAAATCTGTAAGGAAGCCGAACCCATCGCACGATCCCTTAAAGATCAAGTTCGTTTGGGCAAAGTGAATTTTGAGTTTGGGCTACACTATTTCATGAAAAACCAGTATCGGCTGGCCGAAACATATTTATTGAAAATTCTGGAACTTCCTGAAAATAAGGAAACGAACGCACTTATTAATTCTGTAAAATTTCCATTAGCCACCACATATTTCTCTCTGGCTCAGTGGCAAAAAGCGGCAGACCTTTATACAGAGGTTATCAATTCTCATGAGACATCTGACAGCCAATCGGAATACCTGGAAGAAATGCCCTTTATGCCCTACACCCACTGTTGTCATCATTTAGGATACATTCGGGCGCTCCAGGGACGAATCCAGGAGACAAAGGAACTTTTGAAAAAAGGCTATACCTCTCCATTGGAACAGGTCTCCAATCTGCAATCCCGCGCCTGGTGTGCGCTCTGGCATAGTGCCTTTGCAATTCTTATCGGTGAAGAGTATGACTCATTGTCCCGGGCAGAAAAAGTGCTTGGTATCGTGGAAGGTTCGGATTCCCCCGTTTTACTTTTCCTTTGCTATGCGGCCAAAGGCAATGCGTTAGCGGTTGATGTGCAATTAGAGGATGCCCGTATATTTTATGAAAAAGCCTTAAAGGCCATCAAAGATACACCCCACCGAAGATACGTGGAAGCGGTTTACTGCAATTTGATCCAGGTCGCTCTCGAATTAAACGACCGGCCTGCCGCCGAACGTTACTATAAAGAAGGATTTCCACTGGTTGAATTAAATCCTGAGAGAGATGCACCCAGATTTGATTTCTTAAAAGCACGGCTTCTGACAGGCGCTGACTCACCCGATTTTGAAAAAGCTGAAATCTTATTCTCAAAAAGTATCCGGGCAGAACAAAAATCCGGTGCCGTATTACTTGCTGCGCAGACCCGCTTGTATTTAGCTCAAATGCTCGCTCAAAAAGGAGAAACTGAGCGCAGCGTTTCTCTGCTGAATGAGGCGCGTGGTCAGTTTAAAGAATGGGGGATCCCTATCTGGCAGCAAAAATGCGAATTGATTCTAATTCGCCTGGAGAAAGGAAACGTCAGATGAGTTATAATTTCCTCAAGGTGCGAATCGAAGATCGAGTCGGCTGGATCGAATACAATCGCCCACCGATTAATTCCTTTAACTGGGAAATGCTGCGCGAAGTTCCGGCCGCGCTGGATGACTTGCTAAATCAGCCCCAGGTGCGCGTTGTCGTTTTTGCCAGTGCCAATAAAAAGTATTTCAGCACCGGAGCGGATCTTAAAGTATTTGACGGCATCGGTACCGAAGAAATAGCGGAGTGGGTCTCGATTTGTCATGGCCTGGTGTCGAAAATGCGTCAATCACCGAAACCGCTTCTGGCAGCCATTCACGGAGTTGCTGCCGGTGGCGGCTTGGAAATGGTGCTGCATTGTGACATTCGTTTTGCATCCTCCGATGCGCGTCTGGGTCAGCCGGAGATAAACATCGGTTTCATACCGCCGGTGGGCACAACCCAGGCCCTTGCAAGGCTGATAGGGCGTCCGCGCGCCATCCGCTATCTGTACGAAGGAACGTTTGTACCTGCCGAAGAGGCCCTTGCGATGGGGCTGGTCGATTTGATTTATCCTCCCGAGCGGTTGCACGCAGAAGTTCAGACCTATGCCGAATCGCTGGCACAAAAACCGGCCAGGGCCCTTGCCGCCATCCGACAAACAATTACACAAGGCGGTGCCGTGTCATTCGAAGAAGGCCTGAAAATGGAGTACGAAACTGCCGTTAAGCTTTCCGGAACCAAAGATTTTTCAGAAGGAATTCGCGCATTTCTGGAAAAACGCAAACCGAACTGGGAATAGGGGTCAAGTCTTCGATTGACCTTTTTAAAGCCGGCGCGGGTGTTTCCAATGAACAAATAGTTTGGGTTTGCGGATAGAAAAATGAGACGTATGATATTATAAAAGGTCAATCGAAGACTTGACCCCTTTCCCCCCTTTCCCCCCTTTCCCTTTTTTCCGCCATCTCCACCCAAAAATTCCTTTTGGCCCTGATGAAGGCTTACCTTTCCGGGGCTGTATTTGCTCAAGTTTTTTTGAATAATTGCCGATATTTAAACGGTCACCCGGACGAAAAAAAATATGCGGTGTTGATTGGTTATTTTATAGCAAATTCAACAGGTTATATATTTATAACGCCCTTTTCGGCAAAAACACGTTAAGCCATGTCTGCAAAATTATTTATGCGACCATTTAAGACGGGACTCGTGAAGGTTAAACCGACAGGTTTGAGCGGACATCATCGCAGGTCATGTTCTGAAGG
>JAQYWI010000076.1 GCA_030145015.1 Desulfobacterales bacterium | reverse complement strand
AACGGGTGGATTATTGATTCGTTTATTTAATTGCTTTTTTTTCTATGAATTCAGCGATCGCCTGTGAGGCGAGTGCGTGCGCAAATTCATTGGGATGGGCGTCATAAGTGTTGACCGTCAGCTTCCCGGGATTATAACCCCTCATAAAGATCATACAGGTCCAGATAAGGCACATCGATACGCTTCCAAAAGGCTTTAAGTTGCCTGTGCACTTCTTTGTACGGGTAATCGGGACCGACTGCATGCACAAATGGAAAAATAACGACCAACAGTTCTCATCTATGTGAAGTAACAATTTCCTTTTGATTTTGGAGGCGTTGCTTTTGTTGCTCCCATAGCTTTCCCCTACGGGGATTTGAGGCATAAAAAAATCAAGCTAAAATGCCCCTATTGTCAGGAAGAGTTTGATCAAGAAGAAAGCCCGCTCATAGAAGAGTAGACCGCCTTATCCAAGCAGATTGTGCGATACCAGAATTGTACTGGTATTATACTGGTTATCTTTTTGTATTAAACATTTGCGAATTTTCTGCTAAATTGTACTTATCTTCATTTAAGATCATCATCTGTTTGACACTAAGGTATTTTTAAGAGTGTTTGAACGCTATATTAGGTTAGGTATTTCTATATCCGGCGTTACGCGGGCCATCGGCTATTGAGCTCCTCTCTTAACCCCACAGATAGAGATCCCCATCAAGCTCTCTATTTTCGATAGCCGGTGACCCGCTTTTTGTTGGTTTAAAGATCCTTCCGTTTATTTAAAGAAATGATTAAACTCGTCATCACAGCCATCATCTTATTGCTATATTTTCTGGCCTATTATTCCTCAAACGGGCCTTTTTGAATGAGGGTAACGCGAATGGGAAAAAGAAAGATATATAACACCACCTTGGATTCTGAACTGACCAAGGGAGTCAGAGTCCTGGCGGCCCAGCTGGGAAAACGACAAAATGATCTCCTCGAAGAAGCCATTCAGGATCTGCTAAAAAAATACATCCAAGATCTGGAAGGGCCTTTATTAAGCCTTTCTGAAGGATGAATAAGTCTGAATCGATCCTGCATCCATTTAATAGGTCTTTGCCACTAAAATTGCTGAATTTCCGGATATTCAAAAAAAATAGAAAAAAATGAAAAAAAAAGCTTGACATGCCACAATGTAGTAGTCTATAAAGAAGCTACCCCACAGATCTATGCTTCTTAAGCATACCTCTATGTCCTCCTCATCTCGGCGGCTCATATCCCCATGAGCCGCCGTTTTGATTTTTACGTTCTGCAAAATTCCCGGCTTCGCTTGAAAGAAATACAATCGTCCTTATTATAGAGTCAACCCGAAAATTAGTTGCCCGGCAGACTGATTTCAGGTTTTCATTATTTTGACAATATGTGTTCTTTAGGATATATATGGATTGTCAAAAGAAAGTTTCGGTGTCCAAACGTTTTTTTCTACAACCCCTTATGCCGCAACTCGTATTTTGGAACATTATTATGGAAAACGGTATAAATCTGTCAATCACTTCAAAAACCATTACATAAAAATTTGGCAAATATTTTTCCGAAACAGAAAGGGAGAACAGAATGAATAACAAAAATTGGGCATTTCTCGTCTTCTTTCTTGTTATCTTCGTCGTTTTTTTGGCCCCTTCGTGTGGCAAAAAAGAAATCAGTTCAACACCCGTTATGTCAGAGGAAGAAGCCCGCAGGCAGGCAGAAGAGGAAGCCAGACGAAGAGAAATGGAAAAACAGGCCGCCGTTCAGGAAGAAACCATCCAGGATGAGCGCCTTAGCGAAAGCGAAAAGACAGAAAGAACCCGGGTCGATAGAGACATGTTCGAAAATGATGATGTCCAGTTTGAATTTGACAGCGCCAAACTGTCAATGGAAGCCCAGGACATTTTACGTCAAAAAGCAGAATGGTTGAAGGAAAATCCCCGCGCCAAGATTATCATTGAGGGCCACTGCGATGAACGCGGCACCAACGAGTATAACCTGGCTTTAGGCGACAGACGGGCTTTCAGTTCCAAGTCTTTCCTGGTAGACCTGGGTATTGCCGCTTCCAGATTAACCACGGTTAGCTATGGTGAGGAGCGCCCGATAGATTCTCGTGCAGATGAAGATGCCTGGGCCAAAAACAGACGCGCCCACTTTGTGATCAAAGAATGAAAAACCTTTTAATCTAATACAGCATCGTTATGCACGCGCACCCATAACACTTCATCAATGACGACTCGATACGAACCGGATTTCCCGCCGAGAAGAATTGCTTTTTTTATTTCGCCACACGGGTTTGGACACGCCGCGCGGGCTGCCAGCGTCATGGAAGCCCTGGCGGAAATTGAATCGCCGATTCTATTTGATATTTTCACCACGGTGCCGGCCTGGTTTTTTAACCATTCCAACACGTTCGACTTTCGCTATCATTCCCTGTTAACCGATATCGGGCTGGTTCAAATGAATCCTTTTCAGGAGGACCTGCCTGCAACCGTTCAGCACCTTAAAAATTTTCTGCCTTTTGATCAGGCGCAGATTGCCCCGGTGGCTGAGAAAATAAGGCACATGCAAAGCGAACTGGTAATTTGTGATATTGCCCCGATGGGCCTTTTAATTGCCAGAGAAGCCGATGTGCCTTCGGTTCTAATTGAAAATTTTACGTGGGATTGGATTTACCAGGGTTTTGAAGAAGCAGGCCTGCATGAATTCAATCAATATCTGCAGTCCATTTTTGCTAAGGCTACCTGCCACATTCAAACCCAGCCGATATGCAACCCCGCAGCGGTGGACTTTACAGCCGGCCCGGCCAGTCGAAAAATTAAGACCCCGTCAGGCGAAATCCGTCAAAGGCTGGGGATAAGCGCAAGCGGTAAGGTCATCATAATTACTGCCGGAGGCGTTCCAAAAAACTATGGTTTTATTGAAAAGTTAAAAACCCAAACCGCCACCCATTTTATCATACCGGGTGCCAGCAATTCTGTTCACATTCAGGATAATTTAATACTTTTGCCGGAAAACTCGGAGTTCTTTCATCCGGATTTAGTCAATGCCTGCGATGCCGTCATCGGCAAAGCCGGGTACAGCACAATTGCGGAAGTTTACCAAGCCGGTATTCCTTTCGGATATTCTGCCCGGGCCCATTATCGCGAATCTGAACCCCTCGTTAGTTTTATCGAAAACAAAATGCACGGTTTTGCCATCGGGCAGTCAGAATTTAATAACGGAGATTGGATCTATCGGATAGAAGATCTTCTGGCATTGCCACGTGTTCAGAGAAACACCTCAAACGGTGCAGACCAAATTGCCGGTTTTATCGCTAATCTTTTAAAATGAAGCTCCTCTCAGTTCGCCACTCACGGACGGTCTAACGAGACAAGGAGCTCAACCACTGAGCGTTAGGTAACGAGAACGAGGACTACGACGAGTACGAGGAGGAAAATTGCATAACCTCGTACTCGTGCTCGTCCTCGTCCTCGATAATAGCATTTTTGAGATAGGTTCAAGGCTGTTTATTGGGTTAACGGCCATAATCGCCTTGACGACAAAATTAAAAATAGATAATATCCTTTAAAAAACCCATTACAGCGCTAACGCTTCACTGCGTGCCCATCATTGCCCTATAGCGCTGACGCTTCACTACGTGCCCCTTATTCCATGATCGAGGCAGACACTCAGGCCTCAAAAAACCTCCTATATTTTCATTAGGTTATAGAAATTCCGAGGTGCCTGATCATGCCGTGATAGCGGAAAGGGGCCCACTGAAAGAGGTATCACTTATGCAGGAACTATATATCCGTTTAGCCAGGCACCTGGAACATCTTATCATGGGATATCCCTACACCGATGAACTCTTTGATCTTCTGGTGGAAATGTTTAGCCCGGCCGAAGCCCAGGTGGCTCTGGCGATACCCAATGATATCGAACCGCTGGCGGTTGTCAGTCTTGAACATATCGCTGCCCGGGCGGAACTTCCTTTACCCGAGGTGGCCGAAGCATTAGAATCCATGGCTGCACGCAACATGCTGTTTACAGCCCCAACCCAGGACGGATCAACGGGATATGCTTTGCTTCAGGTGGGCTACGGCTTGCCCCAAGCATTTTTTTGGGGCGGGAAGCAAGATGAGACCGCCAAACGCATGGCAAAGCTGGTGCTGAACTATTTTAAGGTTTCAACCACTCAAAAGGTTTATGGCGGCGTACGAACCAAATCTTACAAATACACCCCTGCCAACCTGAGTATCGATGTCCCCATGCAGGGTGTCATGCCCCATGAACAGATTGGCTCTATCGTTGACACGGCAACCAAAATCGCAGTGGCGCATTGCCCTTGCCGTTTGTCGGCCAAGATTCTTGGCCGTACGGATTGCCCCCACAGTCTCGAAGTATGCATCAAGTACGACGAACTGGCAGAGTTTGTTATCAACAAAGGGCTGGCCCGCGAAATCTCCAGCGATGAAGCGCATCATATTCTTGCAGCCAGCGAAAAAGAAGGACTGGTTCACATGGTGGACAATGCCCAGGGCCAAATTAAGCATACCTGTAATTGCTGTGGGCATTATTGCTGGAACGTGGGTATTATCAGGCGCCGCAAAATACCGCGGGACCAATTAATGGCCGTCTATTTCATCCGTGAAACCGAGCTGGAGGAATGCATCGGCTGCGGTGCCTGCGCCGACATTTGCCCGGTAGATGCTGTAAAAATGGTTGAAGATAAACCGCAGGTGGATCCGGATTGGTGCATCGGATGCGGCGTATGCGCCGTTCAGTGCCCGGCAGGTGTTATATCCATAAGCCGCCGCCTTGAAGACCAGGCCCCGCAAGACTTTGCCCAACTGCATCAACAGATAAAAGAAGAACGGGGGCTATAAAACTAGAAGTGCCTAAAATGCCTAAAATGAGCTAAAGTGCCTAAAGTTATGGTGTCGCTCGCGCTCCATCTGTTAATAAAATTGATCTTCGGGTGTTAAATGCATTATTAGGGTAGCTTCTATCAGAAACTACTCAGCCCTCATACAATCTCTGCACTAAAACTTCATTCAATCCTACCGATTCTACAAGCCTGATTTTTTATTTGTGAAATAAACTTCTCAAAAGTCGGGAATCAGTTTCTTAAGAGCTAGAACGTAAAGGCTACATCTTTGTAAGCTATTGCGCTAAAGGCCCATAATTGCTGGATCGCTCGATGTAGTTTTATTGGCATAAAGCTTGCTATTTTAAATTGAACGCAATTTAAAGTCACAGCTGGAAAATAGGGGGAGGGAAACCTTTGGTTAAAAAGGGAGAGCAGCTAATAATACAGGACAAAGGCGGAACAAGAACGGGCACCGATAGAAGGAAAAGCTACCAACCTTACGATGGTATTGAAAAAAGGTCCGGTCGCGATCGCAGAAAAGGATTAGATCGCAGAAATGGCCTGGCGCGAAGACGGACTTCCGATTCCGGAGATATAAATGGGTGCTGGGACGGAAGTTACATCGAACGGCGAGACAGCTTTAGAAAAGAATGACAAGATCTCATCATCGGTTTTAAAACCGTCTTCACATAAAATTAGGTGTTTAATGTCAAGCCCGGAAAATATAATTTTCTTAAACAACAATCCCGAAGCATCCCAAGGTCCTATGTTCCCTGACGATCAGAGAACCAGCCAACGATTTGTTTATGAGGCCGCCCTTAAAATCGAAAATTGCGACTCCGGAACCTATACTTACGGTAGAATGTACAACTACAGCGCAGGTGGCATTTATTTCGAATCGGATGTCGCATTTCAACCCGGTACTCAGGTGCGAATCGACATTGAAAATCCTAGTAATGGTCTTGATACCGACCATCTCACCGCCAAAGTAAAATGGTGTCAGGAAATCTCGGCTGCAGTGGTTTTATACGACTTCGGAATCGGCGTTGAATTCGATCGTTTGATGAATCGCTCGAAACGCAATGGAAAGTTCAAAGTCATTCAGGGCGGTGCAGATCGGGAAAAGACATAGAAGTGGTTTCAAAACCCCATCTAAGAGGTTTTGGCAAAATCCCCAGCGAGCTGGATTTCAGCTTGAATACTTTTCTTTAAAAGCCCGCCGGCGTTCCATTTTTTTCTTCACTTTTAGGTTTTGCAAGCTTCTTCGGTCCGAGCCGCTTCGACGGTGTCGCTGAGATCGTCTTTCCGGGAAATGGTCTGAAGAAGAAGATTTGCGGCGATCGGGCAGGGAGCGTCTCCCGCCCCGATCTTTGATATTATGGATATCAATAGTATCGGCCACTGTGCAATGCCTTTCCCGTTAATCGGTTAATCGCTCCGAATGTCCTTGTAGATGAGAAAAATATCGGCTTTTATTTAGAAAAAGCCCGATTGACTCAAGGCGCGCCGGTCAGATCATTTTCCAAAAATTTCTTCAAGCGCTCCTTTCCACCATTGGAAAGCCCACGCGAATCATCCAAATCTTTGCCGTGCAATTCTTCATGACAGCTGGCAGCCCTGATCGCCTCAAATTGCTCCCGGCACCTTGCGCAATATTTGCACATCAAAAGGTGCATGCGCATCAGTACGCGTTGATAAAAAGGCAGCCCGCGATCCATAGATTCCGAGAGTAACTGAGAAACGTCTTTGCAGCTAAACATCCAGTGCACGGTTCACTCCTTTATTGTCCGGCGCTCAGCCATTTATTTTCAAGGCAGCGCCGCAGCGACATCCGGGCCCGATAAAGCATGACCCAGCTATTCGTCGCGGTAATGTCCAGGACCTTACAAACTTCTTCTGTGCTGAGCCCATCCATTTCACGCAACATAAATGCCTCGGCCAGACGCTCCGGAAGTTCTGCCAGGCAGCGATAAAGCACATCTAAAAATTCTTTTTGCTCATAAATCTTAGCCGGATTGATGGCCCATTTGAAGGGCCGAATCTGCCATCCGCCATGGTCGTTAAAGTCCGTGTCCGCCAGGTCAGACAGCGTCTCGATTTTATCTGAAGACGGTTCTCGAATTTTTTTTCGAATATAATCGACAATTTTATGTTTCAGAATTGCGATCAACCAGGTTCGGCCGGCGGAGCGGCCTTTGAAGTTTTCGCGAGCCCGCAAGGCGGCCAGAAATGTCTCCTGGACCAGATCTTCAGCAACGGAGGGATCCTTAATCCTTGATAGTGCATATCGATAAAGAAAATCGCCATATTCATCCACCCATGTTTCCGGGTTATCGATATTCGCAGTGTCAGATTTCCTTGCATTCATAATGATAGCCAATCGATGGAAGAAGGTGCAAAAATAAAGTTCTTCTGTGATGAACTAAATTTACAGAAACTATATCAGCAATTAAAAAGGGTTGCAATGATTGTTCCCCGGGATGAGTCAACGGCCACTCGCAGGGCGCGTGGATAGAGAAAGTTATTTGGGTTGCGATGAGACTCCAAAATCCGTGAAGAAAAATATTGGGGGTGACCCGGCCTTAGGCCAATATCACCCCCCAGTCATTAAATTTTAGACCAATTTTTGGGCGGCTGCAAGCACGGCATCATAATTCGGCTCTTCCGACAGCTCTTTGACATTCTGGATGTATTGAATGATGCCGTTTCGATCCATCACAAAAATTGATCTTCCCAGCAGGCGCAGCTCTTTGATTAAAACACCATAGGCTTCTCCAAAAGCTGCATCGCGGTGATCCGAAAGCGTGACCACATTTTCAACACCAGCGGCACCGCACCAGCGCTTCTGGGCAAAAGGCAGGTCCGTGCTGACGGTTAAAATGACAACATCGTCTCCCAGCTGACCGGCGGCTTCATTAAACCGGCGGGTTTCCATATCACACGTCGGCGTATCGAGAGACGGCACCGACGAAATAACACATACTTTGCCCTGAAATGATGATAGTTTGACCGGGTTTAAGTCATTGTCCAGTAACTCCAAATCCGGCGCCGAATCTCCGACGTTTGGCTGTTTGCCGACCAGGGTGAGGGGATTTCCATGCATGGTAACAGCAGCACTGTGTTCTTCCATTTCGACCTCCTTTTCGTAAAAAATAATCCTGTGCAAGGACTTATAAAAATATTAACGTTTACAGAACATAATACTTTTTAAGTTTAAATCAACTTCATCGTCGCGGCCGATCCATGTCCTCACATGGGCAAATTCTCTGCATGTTATCCCGAACTGAAGCCGTCTCCAAAAACCGCTTTAGAAGCATACATCGCCCCGGTGCGCGCTTGACTAAACCGATTACGCAATTACATTTGCTGTAAGTTTTGATGGCATCATTCGACAAAAAAGCTAAATCATAGAATCCGCAATCGAATATGGAGGTTGAGATGGCAAATTATGATTATGATATCGGAATCATCGGCGCCGGCGCCGGTGGTTTGACCGTGGCGGCCGGAGCTGCCCAGCTGGGTGCCAAGACACTTTTGATTGAAAAGGAAAAAGAGCTCGGCGGGGACTGTTTGCATTTCGGCTGTGTCCCGAGCAAAACGCTTATCAAAAGCGCCCACGTCTACCATTTGATGAAAAATGCTGAAAAATTCGGCCTGCCAAAGATCGATGTGCCGCCGGTCGACTTTAGAGACGTATCGGCGCGGGTAAGATCGGTGATCAGCGCCATCCAGCACCATGATTCCGTAGAACGTTTTTGCCGCCTGGGCGCCCAGGTGGAATTCGGTCAGCCGACTTTTACGGACGAGCACGCCATCCGACTAAACGCAAAAAGCTACACGGCCAAAGCCTGGGTGATTGCTTCAGGATCTTCGGCCTTCATCCCCCCCATCAACGGCCTTGAGAAAACACCGTATATTACCAACAGAGAAATCTTTTATCTCGATCATCTGCCCGAATCCATGATTATACTGGGCGCCGGGCCGATCGGTATTGAAATGGCTCAGGCATTCAACCGGTTTGGCACTGCCGTAACGATAGTCGATAGGGGACCTCAAATTCTATCAAAAGATGATCAAGATCTTGCCGATGCGGTCATGCAGACCCTGAGTTCTGAGGGCGTAAAATTCTATCTTAACCACACCATTGAAACCGTAAACGATCTTGGTAACCAAAGAAAAATCACCATAAAACACAAAGACGGCAGCACGGCGAGCCTTAAAGCTGAAACGCTCCTGGTCGCCCTGGGGAGGGCTGCTAATGTTGAAGGAATGGGGCTTGAAACCATCGGAGTTGAACACGATCGGAGCGGGATCAAGGTTGACAATCGAATGCGCACCAACCATAAACATATTTATGCGGTGGGTGACGTCACCGGCGGCTTTCAGTTCACGCATGCGGCCGGATATGAAGGCGGCATTGTGGTCGGCAATGCCATTTTTCGCATCCCCCGCAAGGCGGATTATACCTATCTGCCGTGGTGTACCTTCACGGACCCGCCCCTGGGCAATATCGGCATGAACGAAACCATGGCCAAAAAGGCCGGCATCGATTATAGGATCTGGACCGAAGAATTCAAAGACAATGACAGAAGTCTGGCCGAAGGCGAAAAAATCGGAAAAATCAAGATGCTGCTGAATGAAAAAGAAAAACCTGTCGGCGTGCAGATTTTAGGACCCCACGCGGGGGATCTGCTCGCAGAATGGGTCGCCGTGTTAAACGGAAAAGTAAAATTGGCCACCCTGGCGGCGGCCGTACACCCTTACCCGACCATCGCTGAAATCAACAAACGCGTAGCCGGGAATTTCTTTTCACCGAAACTATTCTCTGATAAAGTTCAGAAGGGATTAAAGTTTTTCTTTCATCTGAAAGGCCGGGCCTGCGAAGTTGAATCCTGACAGCTGATAGCGAGAAAAGATTCCTGGCCCAAAGCAATAAGTTTTCAATGTTAGAATAAATCGCGACGATTCCGAATTTGAATTCAAAACAGAAGTTAAAAGCCCATCATAAGGAGATCGGCATGGGAAATAATACCGCTGACACAAATATCACCGAAGATACCATGGCGTCTGTGATCGCACCGGATCTGGGACTCGATGCGCTGGCATGCGTGGCCCCCAGGCGCAGTGATCCCTGCACTATCGTCATTATGGGGGCAAACGGTGATTTAGCGAAACGAAAGCTGATGCCGGCTTTATTTGATCTTTACCTTAACGCGGGGCTGCCGGATCGTTTTTTGATCGTGGGCGCCAGCCGGAGGGAAATCGATGAACAGGAATTCAAAGCGAAGATGCAGTCGGCCTTGAAAAAGGCCGGCGGTTATGACGAAACCAGATGGCCGTCTTTTGCCGAAATGCTCTATCATTGCTATACGGATTTTGAAGATCTGGATTCATTTAAAAATCTGGCCCAGTTGCTGCGGGATCTGGACGAAAAATTTAACACCGGCGGAAACAGGATCTTTTATATGGCGCTGCCGCCGTCGATTTACAAAACAGCTGCCGGGATAATCGGTCAGGTCGGCCTGGCGAATGAAAATCAAAACGGCAACGGTTGGTCACGCATTGTCGTGGAAAAACCTTTCGGTACGGATCTGAAAACAGCCCGGGATCTGGATAAGAGCCTTCAGCGGGATTTCGGAGAAAACCAAATTTTCAGGATCGATCATTACCTCGCAAAAGAAACGGTTCAAAATGTGTTGATGCTGCGTTTCGCCAACTCCCTGTTTGAGCCCATCTGGAATCGGCGCTATATCGAGTATATCGCCATCACCGCCATCGAACAGCTGGGAATTGAACATCGCGCCGGGTATTATGAACAGTCCGGTGTGTTAAAAGATATGTTCCAGAACCATATGATGCAGCTTCTGTCCCTCACCGCCATGGAGCCTCCGTCACGCTTTGAAGCCGATCAGGTCAGAGACGAAAAGGTCAAAGTGTTTCGGGCCTTAAGGCCTTTTCAGGTGGACCAACTCGAGGAATATCTGGTTCTGGGGCAATATGCAGCCGGAACGGTTAACGGCAAACCGGTCCCGGCCTACCGCGAGGAATCAGGGGTGGATGCGGACTCTCTTACGCCGACATTTGCCATGATGAAAGCTTACCTGGATAATTGGCGCTGGCAGGGGGTCCCCTTTTACCTGACCTCCGGCAAGCGCCTGGACCAAAAATTAACCGAGATCGCCATCCAGTTCAAGAACGTTCCCCATTCAATGTTTCGCCATACCCTGGGAGACAAGATCGCGGCCAACCGGCTCATCCTGGGAATTTATCCTGAAGAAAAAATAACACTGACGTTTCAAACTAAAAATCCCGGTGCCGTGGTTTGCCTGCGCACCGTAACCATGGATTTTCATTATCAACAAAATTACAGCGGTCCGACCCTGGACGCCTATGCTAAAGCTTTGATTGATTGTATGCTGGGCGATCAAATGTTATTCTGGCGGCAGGACGATGTTGAACTTTGCTGGAAGTTTCTAACGCCCATTTTAGATCGCTGTGAAGCCTGTGATGATCAAGCCGAATTGCTTCACTTTTATGAAGCCGGCAGCAGGGGCCCCAAAGCGATTGAAAAAATAAAATAGGTATTCAATTTTCACACGCTCCGGATTAATCATGGCCACTTATCGGCTACTTGCTTCTGGCAACTGGAGACTGGCTAAAGCGATCCGGACGACATTCAGAAAAAGCCAGTAACCAGACACAAGCAGCCAGCGACCAGAAGCCAGCTGCCAGCAGCCAGTGACAAGGAACCCGATATGGAAGACGTGATGCAACCAACAGTTAATAACCGCAAAAAAGCGGTCATAAAAGCGCTAATCCTGGCAGCATTTATCTTCGGAGCGATCCTGCTGGTGCGCTTTACACCGGTGAAGCAATATCTTACGCCCGAGGCGCTGGGCCGTTATTTGGATACGGTCGGAATGTGGGCGCCGGTGATATTCATCCTGATATATGCTGCCGGGGTCTGTCTATTTATACCGGGCACACTGCTTACCGGCGTGGGAGCAGCCCTATTTGGTCCCTACTGGGGATTTGTGGTGGTTTGGATCGGAGCCATGATCGGTGCCAGTGCGGCCTTCTTCATCGGTCGCACGCTGGGCAGAGAATTTGCTGCATCCCTGATCGGCGACAAACTAAAAAAATATGATGATGCCATCGAGCGTAATGGTTTTGCCACTGTATTATACCTGCGGCTGGTGTACTTCCCATTTACCCCCATGAATTTCGGGATGGGCCTAACGAAAGTCCATTTTTGGGACTACTTCTCCGGTACCGGCCTGGGTATTATCGCCGGCACTTTTATTTTCACGTTTTTTGTCGGAACTCTAAAAGAGGTCTGGGTCTCGGAAAACTGGGCCGAACTGATTTCGTTTAAAGTATTTTTCTCGATCGGGTTGTTTGTCTTTTCGTTATTCATCCCTAAAATCATCAAAAAGATCAAAGGTGAAGAGACATCGCATTAAAACTCGAAATCCGAATATCGTCTGATTTTATAAAATTGGCCGAAACAAATTCGAAACCC
Source organism: Desulfobacterales bacterium (assembly GCA_030145015.1). The sequence continues at coordinate 10,713 of JAQYWI010000076.1, read as the reverse complement.
TACTTTCAAATGACCAAAACAAAAACACCTTATTATAAGGGACTTGGCTTAAGAAAAGTATCCTTGTGAACTTGTTTTGGTCATTGGAACATTTGGATTTAAGATTTGTTTCGTATTTCGTGCTTCGATATTCGGATTTAACTCATGTTTAAGCAGCACAAGAGCCTGGTGCTGAGGAATTTACGTTATTTAATTTAATTGGGTATCTATTAACAAAGGGGGGAGCAAATGCCGACAAAATTGGACCAACTCTGTCTAAACACGATTCGTATGCTTTCTGCCGATGGTGTCGAAAAAGCCAAATCGGGTCATCCCGGCATGCCGATGGGCGCTGCCGCTATGGCCTATGTTCTCTGGACGCGCTTTTTGCGACATAATCCCAACAATCCAAATTGGCCCAACCGGGACCGCTTTGTGCTATCGGCCGGTCACGGCTCGATGCTGCTTTACAGTCTTTTGCATTTGACCGGCTATGATTTGCCCCTGGAAGCGCTTCAAAATTTTCGCCAATGGGGCAGTAAAACCCCCGGTCATCCCGAACACGGTCTCACACCGGGCGTGGAGACCACCACCGGCCCTTTGGGGCAAGGATTTTCCAATGGCGTCGGCATGGCGCTTGCCGAACGCTACCTGGCTGTTCGTTTTAATCGGCCCGGTCATCACATTGTCGACCATTTTACCTATGGCATTGTCAGCGACGGGGATCTTATGGAGGGCATCTCGCATGAAGCGGCCTCGCTGGCCGGGCATTTAGGTTTGGGCAAGCTGATATATTTCTATGATGACAACCACATCTCTATCGAGGGTCATACCGATATTGCATTTACCGAAAACCGCACCGGCCGTTTTGTCTGCTACGACTGGCATGTTCAGCGTGTAGATGACGGCAATGATATAGAAGCGCTTGAGCAAGCGCTCATTGAGGCCCAAAAAGAAACGACCCGGCCGTCTTTGATTGCGGTGCGAACCCACATCGGTTACGGAAGCCCCAACAAACAGGATACCGCCGGCGTACACGGGGAACCCTTAGGCGCAGAAGAGCTCAAACTTACCAAGCAAAATCTGGGATGGCCCCAGGAGCCGACCTTCCTTATCCCGGATGAAGCCTTGACGCATTTCCGCCAGGCAATTGATAAAGGCCAGCGGCTGGATGACCGCTGGCAGGCTGCTCTGGATGCCTATCAGGAAAATTTTAAGGAGCCGGCAGCTGAATGGCGTAGCTGGATAAACGGCCAACTTCCGGATACCTGGGAAAATGAGATTCCGATCTTCGAACCTGATGAAAAAGGAATGGCAACGCGGGTTGCATCCGGCAAGGTGCTAAATGCCGTGGCGCCGAAAATTGCCAATCTGATTGGCGGTTCCGCCGACCTGGCGCCTTCCACCAAAACCCTCATTGACGGTGAGGCCGACTTCCAGGCGCCCGATTATGGCGGTCGTAATTTACGTTTCGGCGTACGCGAGCATGCCATGGGCGGCATTTTAAACGGCATGGCGCTGCACGGCGGCTTGATTCCCTATGGGGCCACGTTTTTAGTTTTTTCCGATTACATGAGGCCGGCGATCCGTCTGGCAGCATTGACAGACCTGAAAGTCATTTATGTGTTTACCCATGACAGCATCGGTCTGGGCGAAGACGGCCCCACGCATCAACCCATCGAACAGCTGGCCGCACTGCGGGCAATTCCGAACCTCATTGTCATCCGGCCCTGCGATGCGAATGAAACCGCCCAGGCCTGGCGCGCTGCGATCAGCCACCGGGGCGGACCGGTGGCCCTGGCACTGTCACGCCAAAATCTTCCCACCCTGGACCGTAATTCGACATATGCATCGGCAGAGGGCCTGCACCAGGGGGCCTATATTCTGAGTGAGGCCGACAACAAAAAACCCGATGTGATCCTGATCGGCAGCGGCTCGGAAGTCCAAATTGCCCTTGAAGCTGCTGAAATGATCAAAGCCAAGGGGTCGGCTGTGCGGGTGGTGAGCATGCCCTCATGGGAATTGTTTGATGCGCAACCGCAAGACTATCGTCGCCAGGTCCTGCCGCCGGAGGTAAAAGCAAAAATTGCCATCGAGGCCGGCAGCCCCCAGGGATGGCACCGCTATGTCGGTGAATTCGGCCGGATCATCGCGCTGGATCATTTCGGTGCCTCAGCGCCCTACAAGACGCTGTATGAAAAATTCGGTCTGACGGCAAGTCAGGTGGTTGAAAGTGCCCTGGCGCTGGTATGAAAAATGAAATTGATTTGTTGGGAATGAAGATGATAATGAAAACCATCGGCAGACCTGTTTGATCAATTCAGGTAAAGGAGAATGTAATGTCAAAACTGATCGAACTTGAAAAAATGGGTCAATCCATATGGCTGGACTACATTCAACGCTCCATGATCACCTCGGGTGAACTAAAACAGCTGATCGACATCGGTCTCAGGGGGGTAACGTCAAATCCGGCGATATTTGAAAAAGCCATTGCCGGCAGCAATGACTATGATGAGGATTTAAAACAGCTGATCAAAACAGATCTGTCCATCGTGCAAATTTATGAGGCGCTGGCCATTAAAGATATCTCCCTGGCCGCCGATCAGCTTAGCGGTGTTTATGATTCATCCGGCGGCAAAGACGGCTATGTCAGCCTGGAAGTCAGCCCTGAGCTGGCCTATGAAACCGAACAAACCATCGCCGATGCCAAACGGTTGTTTGAAGCCGTAAACCGACCCAACGTAATGATCAAGGTGCCGGCCACCCAGGAGGGGCTCCCGGCCATTACCGAATTGATCGGTTGCGGCGTAAATGTAAATGTTACCCTGATCTTTGGGCTGCAAAATTATAAAGCCGTCGCCGATGCCTACCAGTCCGGGCTGGAGAAGCTGGCGGCCACCGGACCGGGGGTCAAAGGGGGACATCCGATTGACAAAGTCGCATCGGTGGCTTCATTTTTTATCAGCCGGGTGGATACGGCAGTGGATACAGAATTGGAAAAGATGGGGGCCGGCGAACTGCTGGGTAAAATCGCGGTTGCCAATTCAAAGATTGCCTACGTGGAATATAAAAAAATACTGGAGCAGTCCCGCTGGCAGCAACTGGCCGATAAGGGCGCAGGCGTGCAGCGCGTTTTGTGGGCCAGCACGAGTACTAAAAACCCGGCGTACCCTGACAACCTGTATGTGGATGAACTGATCGGGCCCGATACGGTAAACACATTGCCGCCGTCAACCCTGGAAAGCTTTATGGATCACGGCCGGGTAGCCCAAACCCTTACCCAGGATCTGGCGGAAGCTCAAAACCAGCTAACCAAACTGGCGGATCTGGGAATCGATCTGCAAACCGTAACCCAGAAACTGCAAGATGACGGCGTTGTTGCCTTTGCCCAGCCCTTTAAAAAGTTGCTGGAAAGTATCGCTGAAAAATGTAAGCTTTTCAAAGCCGCATAGGCCGTCAATGAATTTGAAGACATTATTATCCACAGATTACGCAGATTAAAAATAGATAGAAGGGGTTATGAAATTGAAAAATAATCTGTGTGAATCCTTTAAATCTGCGGATGTATTGAGCACCTGGACAAACAAATGAAGGGGAACCACGGGGTTGGAAAAACAGGACGAATTAAAACAGAAAGCGGCCCATCGCGCCGTCGAATTCATTGATTCCGGCATGGTGGTGGGCCTGGGTACCGGCAGCACGACTGCCTTTGCCGTGATCCGAATCGGTGAACTTCTTAAATCCGGTGATTTGAAAAACATTGTCGGCATTCCGACCTCAATCCGCACTGAAACCCTGGCCGGTGAGTTGGGTATTCCCTTATGCGGATTGGATGATCAACCGCTGATTGATGCAACCATCGACGGGGCCGATGAAGTCGATCCCGATCTGAACCTGATTAAAGGCGGCGGTGGGGCGCTGCTGCGGGAAAAAGTGGTGGCACAGGCCAGCCGGCAAAATATTATTATTGTGGATGAAGGTAAACTTTCAGCCTGCCTGGGCACCCACTGGGCCTTACCCGTCGAGGTCATCCCGTTTGCGGTTAAAACCGAAGAAAACTTTCTCAAATCACAGGGAGCCGCCGTCACCCTGCGCCTTGATGATAAAGAGCAGCCCTATCAAACCGATCAAAATAATTTTATCCTTGATGCAAATTTTGGCGCAATGGCGGATCCAAATGATCTGGCTGCAAGGCTGAACGAACGTGCCGGCATTGTGGAACATGGACTTTTCCTGGGTCTGGCCAGCGACGTCATCGTCGCCGCTGAAGATAACATCCGCCATCTGAAACGCAACGACTAATGAAAACACGACGACAATTTATAAAATTCACGATTCGACTTCTCAGCGGTGTTGGCTTATTTTTCAGTGGTGCTGGACTCTGGCTGAAAAAGGCCTATGCCCAAACCAAACGCATCGTCGTCCCCAAAGGAACGGATCTGTCTTCTTTAAGGGATGAAAATCCGGCCACCCTGGACACGCGCAACCTGGAAATTATCCCATTGAAAGACTTTGAGACCATGGGTCTAACCGACCATGAAGTCGATCTGAAATCATGGCGACTGATAATCGAGGGGAATATCGCCGCACCGCGCAATCTAAGCTATTCACAGATACTCGAACTCCCGTTGATTGAACGCGATGTTTTGATGATCTGCCCCGGAGTTTTTACAAATCATGGAAGATGGAAGGGAATCTCCCTGATGACGGTGCTCAACCTGGCCCGCATGAAAGCAGATACCACCCATATTTCGGCCTCCGGGCCGAAAGGTCCTTATGAAAAGGTAGAACAATTTCCAATCGCCGATATACGTTCCAATAAAGTGTTTTTAGCCTATGCGGTCAACGCAGAGAAATTACCTCAACAGCACGGATTCCCACTGCGCATTGTTGCCGAAGATTATTACGGCTCCGATTGGGTTAAATATGTCTACAGAATTGAAGCGTTAAAGGTGGAAACTTAAAATTAGAAACTGGCGTAATGGAGTGGTGGCGTATTGGAAAAAACTTGAGTTAAGGCATTTTTGACATTCGAATTTTAAATTTATTGAGGAAGAATCGATAACAGGATGATAAGCAATAAAGGATATGATTATGGCAAATGATAAAATCATTGAAAAGCAGGCGGATGGTTCGCTGAAGGTGCCCGATTCGCCGGAGATTCCGTTTATCGAAGGTGATGGAATCGGACCGGATATCTGGCGGGCGGCCCGCATGGTGATGGATCAGGCGGTTCAAAAAGCCTACGACGGCCGAAAGCAGATTTCCTGGCTGGAAGTTTTTGCCGGTGAAAAGGGATTTGAGAAAACCGGCAACTGGCTTTCAGATGAAACCCTGGAAGAAATAGAAAATCACGCGGTGGCGATTAAGGGCCCCATGACAACACCTGTGGGTAAGGGAATTCGCAGCATTAACGTGGCCATTCGCCAAAAGCTCGATCTATACGCCTGCGTACGCCCGGTAAAATACATTGAATCGGTACCCAGCCCCATGAAACACCCTGAAGCAATCAACATGGTCATCTTTAGGGAAAACACCGAAGACCTCTATGCCGGCATCGAGTATCAATCCGGCAGCGCGGAAGCGGAAAAGGTGCGATCATTTTTAAACGAACAAATGGGAACGTCGTTGCCTGAAGACGCAGGGATCGGTATCAAACCCATCAGTGCAACCAAGACCAAACGGCTGGTTGCCAGGGCCGTTGCCCATGCCCTGGCAAACGGCTTTTCCAGCGTTACCCTGATGCATAAGGGCAACATCATGAAATTTACCGAAGGGGCTTTCGCTCAGTGGGGCTATGAGGTTGCGCAGGAGAGATTTAGCGATCAAACGATTACCGAAGCCGAACTATATGACACGTATCAGGGCAAGCAGCCCGAAGGCAAGCTGGTTATCAAAGATCGGATAGCGGATATGCTGTTTCAGCAAGTACTGCTGCGACCGGCTGAATTTGGTGTGATAGCGACACCCAATTTAAACGGCGACTATCTGTCGGACGCACTGGCCGCCCAGGTGGGGGGACTGGGTATGGCTCCGGGGGCCAATATCGGCGACCGCTGTGCGGTGTTCGAGGCCACTCATGGCACCGCACCCAAATACGCCGGTCTGGACAAAGTCAATCCGAGCTCGCTGATCCTTTCCGGGGCCATGATGCTGGAGCATATGGGATGGCGCGAAGCATCCGAACTCATCCGCGGTGCACTTCAATCCACTATTCAATCAAAAACGGTCACCTATGATCTGGCCCGGCAGATCGAAGGCGCCACGGAAGTAAAATGTTCACAATTTGCCGAAGCTATTGTAGCCAAGATGGCATAGAGGCAGGCTGCTGGCTGCTTGTTTCTGGCTAAAAGCGGGACAACTTCATGAGCCAAAGACCAGTATCCAGTTGCCAGTGACCAGAAGCCAGAAGGAGGAGCAAATTAGAATGGAAACTTACTACAAACCGGAAGATCTTCCTAAATTTGAAGAAATCGGAAAAGAAGCACCGGAATTAGCCCATAAATTCTTCGAGTATTATAATGCCGTATTTGCTGAAGGCGAACTGACCGAACGCGAAAAAGCCCTCATTGCGCTGGCAGTCGCCCATGCCGTCCAATGCCCTTATTGTATCGATGCCTATACCCGGGCCTGCCTTGAAAAGGGGTCTAACCTGGCCGAAATGACAGAAGCGGTTCATGTCGTTACAGCCATTAGAGGCGGCGCTTCCCTGGTTCATGGCGTTCAGATGCGCAATATTGCTCACAAAATATCCATGTGATAAAGATTTAGGCTTGAAAATGTATGTCCAGGCAACCATATCCAAACCGATTCAATCACCGGAGGAGAGCCCGATAGATATCGCTCCTTTCAAGTCGACTCTCGCCAAACACCGTCTTGAGTTAGTTCGCCAACGCACGCATACTTTGCAGATCAATCTGGGATTTCTGTGCAACCAGACCTGTCAGCACTGCCACCTGAATGCCGGGCCGGGCCGCAATGAAAACATGAATGCCGATACCCTCAATGCGGTGGTGGCCTATGCCCAAAGAGGCCATTTTGAAACTGTGGATATTACCGGCGGGGCACCGGAATTAAATCCGCACCTGACAGAATTGATTGAGAAAATCTCTCCACTGGCGCCGAGAATTATGTTGCGCTCAAATCTGTCGGCCTTGAAGGCTAAAATGAGTCGATTGATCGAACCGCTCAAATCACAGAGGGTGGTGATCGTGGCCTCATTCCCATCATTGAATCTGAACCAGACGGATTCGCAACGTGGCGAAGGAATTTTTGAAGAAAGCATCGCGGTGCTCAAAGAGTTGAATGCCGTGGGCTACGGCCGCAATGGATCCGGGCTGGAACTTAACCTTGTATCCAATCCCACAGGCGCCTTTTTCCCACCAGCCCAGGAGCAAACTGAAAAAAGATACCATCAAATTCTTGAAAAAAAATGGAGCGTGACCTTTAACAGCCTATTTAGTTTTGCCAATGTTCCGCTGGGGCGCTTCAAGCAATGGTTGATTAAATCCGGCAATTTTGAAGGTTACATGCAAAAGCTTGTCTCCAATTTCAACCCCTGCGCGATTGAAGGGTTGATGTGCCGAACCCTGGTATCTGTTTCCTGGGACGGATACCTGTATGATTGTGACTTCAATCTCGCAAGAGATCTTTATATGAGCGGTAAAAAAATTCACATCTCCGAGATGCCGGGACCACCGCAGCCCGGCACCCCCATCATTACCGCCGATCATTGTTATACATGTGCGGCCGGATCCGGCTTTACCTGAGGCGGGGTCATCGAAGCCTGAGTTCAGGCAGGAGAAACCAGATGACGGCAGTGATGCCTGAACGGTTGATTGTCTTCACGCGATTCCCCGAGCCCGGAAAAACCAAAACCCGTCTGATCCCGGCCCTGGGCGCAAAGGGTGCCGCCCGCTTGCAGGGGCAGATGACCGAACACATCCTCGCAACTGCTTCAAAGGGAAGCTCCCGCCCCGGCCTGACCGTTGAAGTCCGTCACGAAGGCGGCAATCCCGATTTAATGCAGGAGTGGCTGGGGTCGCAATTCAGCTACCGGCCGCAGGGACCGGGGGATCTTGGCCGGCGGATGGCGCGTGCATTCGAAGAAGCATTTCGGGATTCAAAAAAGGCGGCCGTTATTGTCGGCAGCGATATCCCGGGGATTTCAGCAGATATTATTCAGCAGGCTTTTGAAGGGCTGCAAAAAAACGACCTGGTGCTCGGCCCGGCGCGCGACGGCGGGTATTACTTAATCGGCATGAAAAATACCATCCCGGCTGAAACCTATGCCCGTCTGTTTGAGGGCATAAACTGGGGAACCGGCGAAGTTCTTTCTCAAACTTTTCAGACTGCCAGGGAATCGGGGTTGAGCTTTATCCTGCTGGAATCGTTAGCGGATGTGGATCGACCTGCTGATCTTCATCACTGGCAAAAAATTAAAAAGACCGCGGCGAAACCGTCCCCGGTGCAAAATATATCCATCATCATCCCGGCGCTGAACGAGGCGGCAGCCATTGTGCGGACATTTTCTAACCTCGAAGGTGTCGAAAACCTGGAAGTGATCGTCGTTGACGGCGGCAGCATTGATGAGACGGCCGAACTGGCCGGGTTCCGGGGCGCAACGGTGATTCAATCAAACCCGGGCAAAGCCCTTCAGATGAATACCGGTGCCAAAGCGGCAGCGGGCGACATACTGGTGTTTCTGCACGCCGATACCCTGCTGCCCGAAGGCTTCAGCCATCAAATTGTTTCAGCCCTGAATCAAAACGGCGTTGCGGCCGGGGCCTTCCGGTTAACCATTAATTCAACGCGCGCGGGTATTCGAATCATTGAACGCATGGCCAATTTACGATCCCGCCTTTTGCAGCTGCCCTATGGCGACCAGGCGCTTTTTCTGAGAAAAGTGCTTTTTGAAGAAATCGGCGGTTTCCCGGAGCTGCCGATCATGGAAGATTTTATTCTGATCCGCCGATTAAAACGCAAAGGCAAAATCGTCATTGTGCCCGCAGCCGTGGTGACATCACCGCGCCGTTGGACGCATCTAGGTATTTTTAAGACATGGCTGATCAATCAGCTGATCATCATCGCCTATTATCTGGGCTTCTCCCCCGAACGACTGACCCGCTTATACCGCCGCGAAGAAGGCAAAAGCGGCAATTAAGTCCCGCCCCTTTTATTCTTAACAAAATAATCTTGCGGCCTCTTGCCAAAATGAATGTTAAGGTTTTTAGAAATATTGTCGATATAATACTATCACCTAAGTGCCCTTTTTTTATCTCGTATTTTTTCAAATTTTGATCACATTTTTGTCTCAATCGAAAAGGAGCAATACCCAATGGCTCGAAATGAAAGACATCTAGAGACCGAAAATCAGGAAAAAAGAAATAATGTCCGATTAGATGAGTACCGTCCGATTTCAGTTAAAGATCTGAAAGCCGGAATTTTTCATAAGGTTACGATGCTAAACCACAGCAAAAATGGGATGTATTTTGAATCAGACAGCATCCTGGAGCCGGGAGCTGAAATTTATCTTGGAATTGAGAATTCATCACAGGTATCATTTGCGGATGAATATGAGGGCAAACGCGCAGAAATAATGTGGCGAAAAAAATTAAAAAAATCTTTTTTTAATTACGGATATGGCGTTCAATTCATTTCAGCAGATAACACAAAAGAACAAAAATGCGGAAATCAAAAAGAGAAAATTGACTCAAGAAAGCACCTAAGAAAGCCTTATTCCAAATCGGTTATTTTTGTTGTTGATAACCAAATTTTAGAAGGTAAATCTGAAAATATAAGCCTTTCTGGTATTTTTATTAAAACAAAAGATAAATTCAGGATTGGGCAGACCATAATTCTGTCCTTACCTTCCAAGACTAAAAAAAGATTAAAAATTAAAGGTGAAGTCGTTTGGTCCAATCATGAGGGCTTTGGTGTAAAATTTTTAAAAAACTTGACTAAATGATTCGAACGCTTATTTTTTGAATTCGGTTTCGTATCCGGCTATTGTGTATTGGTCTTAAGACCAATACACAAAATTTGATTAAAGGCGTGAAATTTGTTATATTAAACGAATTATTAAGAATTTTGAGCGGTAATGGGGCCAAGCAGCGCAGCGCGATCATCACCTTCCGAAAAGATTGCCCGCCACGACTTCCATTCTCCGTTTTAGCCAATATACCGGGAATTGAAGAGTCACATTCAAATTTATCTCAGTTTCTCTTTAAAAAGTTTTACAACAATAGAATATGTGCGCATTTTATACCGTTTCCCATAATAATGTTCCGAAATACGGCAGTGCGGCATAAAAGAATGTACGGTTGTAGAAAAAAACGTTCCAATAGCGGAACGTTTTTTTGACAACCGCTATGTATGCCCGCATATCGTAATAAAAACAGGATTGATAAAACATGATCGATAATTATCGCATTCAATTTGAAAGACCAAATTTAACTGAATTAATAAAAGAAAACACCGTGGTGGATCTGCATTTTCATTCCCACTATTCGGATGGGTTTAATCGGGTAGAGGCGATTGCCAGAAAGGCATATGACCTTGGAATCGGCATTGCAATAACCGATCATAATGCCATACGAGGCGCTGTCGAAATCGACGGATATTCAGATATTTTCAGCATACCGGGTATTGAAATGACATCCAAGGAAGGAACCCATATCCTCATTTATTTTTATCATATTGAACACCTTGAAGTTTTTTACAAAGACCATGTAA
>JAQYWI010000075.1 GCA_030145015.1 Desulfobacterales bacterium | reverse complement strand
ATATTGTTGAGGAGTGCCGCATTGTTTAGAATCCATCTTAAAAATGACAATAACGAGTACGAGGACGAATACGAGGTTAGGCAATGTTCCTTCGCTTCCTACTCGTCGTCGCCCTCGTCCTCGTTATCCAACACGCAATATTTTCGTTGCCCCGCGAAGCGGGAGTTGCGCCAATTTTATTACACTAAGGTGCATCATGAGCCGCTTTAAAATGCTCATATGATTTGGATTGAGTCTTATTGCCCGTTACCCGATAAAAAAGCCCATCCGCCATAGGCGAATGGGCTTTTTCCCGTTTTGTAGACGGGATCACGCAACCATTTAAAACCGATAACGAAAAGCGCTTATTTCGGCATTTTGATGCTGCGATCCAGCATGTCGTTGGTAAAGGTGGTTTTGATGTCATAGGGCGCATCGAGTTTGAAATAGGTCTCGATCAGCTCATAATCACTGTCCATCCGCGCCGGATCAAAATAACCCAGTGCAACCGTTGTGGAGAACTCATCGCGCATCAACTCGTTTACCAGTCCCCAGTTCGTTTTTTCATTATCAAATTTCAATCCGGTGTTGGCACTCACCAGGGCTTTAATACACGGATCAGGATTGTCGACACAGGTCTTAAACGCCTTTTGGCTGACCTGCACAAAGGCTTTCACAACTTCAGGCTTTTCCTTGAGGTAATCTCCGTTGACGATAATCGAATTGCCGTAAGGATTGACACCATAGTTTTTCCAGGGAAAGAATCCCATGTTATCGCCGAGTTTGGCCTGGAAAATATGATGGATATTGTAAAAGCTGGTGGTGACATCAATATCCCCATTCATAAGGGCTCCCAATTTGGCATTGGGCTGTATATTGACCCAGGTCACCGATTTGGGGTCGATGTCGACCGACTTTGCCAGGGCCGGCCACATTTGACGGGCGGCGTCCCAGGAGGGGTTGCCGATTTTTTTACCGACCATGTCTTTGGGCCCGTTGATGCCGGAAGATTTGAGCCAATACATGCCATAGGGTGAATTGGCATAAATATTCATGACCGCAACCAGATCGGCCCCTTTGCCTCTGGCCACCAGCGCCGTTCCCAGATCAGCCAGACCGATCGGATTTTTGCCGATACCGGTACGTTTCGCGGACATGCTCGAGCCTTTGCCCTGCTGGGGGATGAGGTCAATACCCGCATCTTTGTACCAACCCTGCTGTATCCCATAATAATAAGGGGCGTGATCGCCACCGGCAATCCAATTCAGAATGAACTCAACTTTCTCAGCCGCGATGGCCGTGCCGGTTCCGAAAAGTATTGAAAAAACTAAAGCGACTGCCAATAACAATTTACCATATTTCATATCAACCTCCTTTATGGGTATTGTTTTTTTGATAACGATCCATGTTTGAAAACATTCATAAATGCTGATTTTTTCTATAACGAGGGACAGGATCTGTCAATTATAAAAAAATCGGAGTTATAAACAATAAAAAGGTAATTTAGAGGATGCCCAAAGTTCTTGAAAGTCTTGTTCCTGGAGTACTGGAGTGTCGAAATTGAAGTGTTCCGAGTTTCGCGTTCCGGGTTCCGGGTTAAAATATTACAAACAAAACGCTGCAGCGCATGACTCGCAACTCGTAACCCGGAACACGCAACGAAAGAACGAACTCAACACTGCAGTACTCCAATGTTCCAAATTTTGGGCTATAGATCTTGAAAAAACGTATAATACGGCTTATCTGTGGCCATTCTCAAAATCATCAGACCCAGTTCCATGGCATGATAATCTCCCCACATTGAGGATTCACCGCAGGGCACTTTCTGCCCTGCGGGAATATGGTCCCAGGCATTGGGACGATGGTAGACGGAATGCAATAAAAGTCCCTGATGATCGGGGTCAGTCGAGAGGTAAGGCGCATCAAATAAGCGATCGGCAATCGTCAAACCGGCCTGGAAGTAGCGCCTTGCAAGTGAACCTTTTTTCTTCAGTTCCAGGTATTTCCCCAATCGAATCAACCCCTGGGCTGAAATAGCGGCGGCGGAACTGTCCACCGGTTCGTGGTTGTTGAAAGGATCGGCCGGCCGCTCGAGGTAGTCCCCCAAAAGGGCTAATCCGGGTGCCCCCGTATCCCAGTATGGAATTCCATCCACAGGTGTCTGCTCCAGGTAATAATCGGCCACCGCCGTGGCGACTTCAAGGAAACGAAGCAGAATTGATTCCTTTGTAGTAAATACCCCGGGCGCGATCCCTTCGATTTTTGCGGAAGGCAGGGATTGCATGAATTCAAGCTGTTCCGTGTACCCCAGCAAAATCCATGCATGCCCGCGGGTCCATGTGGAAAAAGGGGCGTACCCCTGCTGGGTGCTGGGGCAGCGGTAAACGCCGTTATTGACGTTAAAAATCGATTCGTGCGCCACCCGTCCGCGGGTGTCATAGGCATCGCGGCCCTGGCCGAAGTAGACATTGTAACGGGCGGTGGTTTCGGCATGCTGCAGGGCTCTTTGCAGGAGATTGATTTTACAATCCTGTTCGGCCATCAGCACATGCCCCAGCTGATGGCTGATAACCAGGGCGCGCAGGGATCGAATGGTGTCGGCGAAAAGAGAATGGGGGCCATTAAACGAATAGATATACCCCAGTCCATCTGCAAGCGCTGTCCAGCGGGACGCCTGGACGGCACCGGATAGTTTCAGCGCCAGTTCGTAATAATTTTTTTGCCATTCATTTTCGGCAATGCGTCCTTCGATCATCAGCCGCCGCAAATTGCCGTACGTACTGATGTTGTTGAATCCGTGGTCGTGGACCCCGGTGTGGCTCACATGCGGCGCCATGCGTTCAAGCGTTTGACTGCGGCCGTATTCCAGAAATTCTTTTTCCCCGGTGGCATCGTATTGCAAAATAGCGCAACCAAATTGAAAACCCTGAGTCCACTCGGTCCACCCCCGGGAGGTGTATTGGCCCGCGATGGTAAAAACCGGGCTGGGGCCGGAATCTGCCCGGCTTGCTTTGATCGCCTGAATTTTCTGGCCGGCGCATTCAAACAGCGCGTTTAGCTTGGGTTGAAGATCCTGAGGAGAGATGCCTTCGTTAATTTTTAGCATAAATGATCCCCTTTACAGCCCGCGCTCACAGGCCTTACAGTCGTTTGATATGAAAGCCGCCATCGATATCGATCACGCTGCCGGTTGAGAAAGGAAAGCTGCCGTTTATCAGGGCGGCTACAGCCAGGCCAAGATCCTGCGGGGTTCCCCAGCGGGATTGCGGCACAAGACCTTCTGCAATCAGGCTGTCGTATTTTTTTTTAACCGCAGCGGTCATGTCGGTCAGCATAATGCCGGGACGCAGCTCAAAGACGTGAATATTGCGATCCGCCAGCCGGGCCGCCCACAGCTTGCCGGCCATCGAGAGACCGGCCTTGGAGATGCAGTAGTCGCCGCGGTTTGTCGAAGCCGTCTCGGCCGAAGTCGAGGTGATGAAGATGACGGTGAATCCCGCCTTCAAAAGCGGTGTCGGCTTTTGGGTTAACCAGTATTGCGCAATCCGCTGGGTCAAGAAGTAGGGACCTTGCAGGTTGATCCGCATAATCTCTTCAAAAGAGGCCTCGGTGGCATCAAGGATATCCGCACGGTCTCTGGGGGCGATCCCGGCGTTATTTACCAGGGCATCGATTCTGCCGAATTGTTTTAAGCCGCTTGCGATCAGATTCCGGCGGTCATCTTTTTGGCCGATATCCGCCTGCAGCGCCATAAATTTTTGGCCGCGGCGGGTTTTTCTATCCTGACATTCGGCGACCGTTTTTTCGGCGGCCTCGGCATTACCGACAAAATTAATGATAACCGAATAACCGCTTTCGGATAGCTTCAGACAAATACCGCGTCCCAACCCCCGGCTGCCGCCGGTGACGAGAATAACCGGTGTTGAATCAGACATGATCTGCAACCTCTTTTCCGACCAGAGAGGGTTTGCCTTCCGTCAGCTTTTTATAAATCGGCCGATAAACTTCGGCATCGTGTATGACGCAACCGGTGACGCTGTTTAGTCGCATCAGTTCGGAACATTTGCCGCAGGCGATACAGCATTTTTTGCGCTGCATCGTTCCGGTGTTGATGATATCTGTCGCAAAATTCGGATAGGCAAATGACTGACGGCCGAATCCGGCCAGCTGAAACCAGCCTTCATGTATTCCGCCGGCCATACAGGCCGCTCCAAATTCTCTTAACCATGAAAAACCGGTGGCCACAATCGCCATTTCCGGAACCGCCTTTTGGATGTCGCGGGCGGTTTTGAGCAATCTTTCAACGCCATACAGCTGGTTTTCTTTGGGCACATACGGACCGAAGTCCCATGGACGGTTGATATGCGGATTATAATAAGGGTTGCCGCCGCTGATGTTCATCAGTTTTACGCCCAGGTCCCGCAACAGCTCCACCAATCGGATGGGCTCGGTGAGGTCGGTCTGTCGGTTATCTTGTGGGGCGACACCCCATCCATAAGGATGCGGCATCCCATCGTATGCATTCATGCGCACGGTTACATCGATTGCATCGGACAGTTTTTTTCGAATCTTAGCGACAATATTGAGCAGAAACCGGGTTCGATTCTCGAAGCTGCCCCCATATGCGCCCTCCCGGGTGTGGGCCGCAAGGAGTTCGGAAATGAGATAGCGGTGGCAGCTTTTAATATCGACCGCATCAAACCCGATTTCTGCAGCCATAACGGCAGCCTCGACATACTGATCCTCAAGTTTCTCCAATTGCGCATCGGTGATGATATGTTTTGGAGCCGGAATCTTTTCGTCAAGATAGGGATTGGTGACGGCCACAATCGGCTGGGGCTTTGAGATCGGCTTGCTGTACCTTCCGGAATGGGTGAGCTGAACAACGGTATAGGGTTTGCGGTCGGAACCGTTTTTATTCACAGCCGCGTTTAATGCTTCTTGCAGGAGTGCCCCTAAATCTTTTAAGGTATCTTTATTAATCAACAGTTGTCTCGGATTCGCCCGGCCTTCCGCTACAATAGCGGTGGCTTCAAACCAAACCAGCCCGGCGCCCCCCTCCGCAAACCGAATATAACGCCGCCGGGTCAACTCCGCCGGCCGACCGTCCGGGTTTCCATCGCACCCTTCCATGGGATGGACAACCATTCGATTCGGTATGATGTTTTTACCGATCCGGAGCGGTTGTTGCAGAATGGCGCTATCATCCGCGAGCGGAAGATATATTTTTATTTTTTCCAATTCTGTTCGCACATCACCGATGGATGCAAACTTGAATCGTTTATGAGGTTCCATGGATTACCTTCCTAATCTTTCGTATTGATCTGTTTCAAAAACCGGTTGGCCAGGGCGTCCAACTCTTTTATCTGATCATCGGCCAGTTTGGGGTCAACCGTATTTTGCATCAGCGCCTGGGCCCTTTCTTCCGCTCGCTTTGCAAGATCCTTGCTTCCCTGGCTTTCCCACTCCTCGCGGGGCTGGCGGAACAGGAGTTTGGGCATAAATAGCTCGGTTCGAAAATGATTGGCCGTATGGGGTTGTTCCAGAAACGATCCCGAAATCCCCACCTGCTTTATCAGCTCCACTGCCAGGGATTCATCGTTTACGGAAATACCATCTAAATAGCGTTTTACGTAAGCGATGATTTCATCGTCAATTACCGCCTGGGCCGGAGAAAAGGTAAGCTCGGACTCCAGCTGGCCGACAGACCAGATGTTGGAAACTCTGCTTTGAAAATGGGTTATAAAACCGCATGTCTTTTCTATGGCTGTTTGCGCATCCGGACACATTGATTCGGTTGAAACCCAGCTGGCCGAAGGTAAGTTATAAAAACGACCCATCATGGCGGCCATCTGGGCAAAAAGATGGTTTTCAGGTCCGCCGGTTACCGCAAT
Organism: Desulfobacterales bacterium; assembly: GCA_030145015.1. Next base: position 17,203 of record JAQYWI010000075.1, on the reverse strand, counting down.
ACTGGTACGCATATCAAAGGTGTGCGCCAATCCGAGATTAAAGACGCAGGGGCGACCCGGCTCAAGTATCTGATTGATGACCATGCCTGCCAGTATCTCCGCCGTTCCCACTGCAGCTGACCCGGCCAGGGTTACCGGCCCGGATACGCCGGCCATAGGTTCGCCGTTGATGGTGGTCGGGATGCCGTGACCGGCGGAACGCTTGAAAATTTCCAGTGCCAGATTTGTCCAGCGTAAGGGACCGTGAGCCGTAAACCCTACACTGAACCAGGGATAGTCGCCGACCACTTTTTTCATTTCAACCATCATATCCGATCCCTGGGGGGTAAAGCACAGGACCCGAATATGTTTTTTTGTATTTTCAGCCATCACGCGAAGCCCCACCACATCCCGCGCGCGGGGGGGGACATCATCCAGTGCAAAGCCGAAGACACCATCAACATTTTCGAGCTGGTCGAGTAGCCGTGCAACCCTTGCCATATCGTCTTTGGTGAATGGGCGGATGGCATAATTTTCGTACATTTTCAACCCCGGGACCGACCAGATGACGGCATCACTTTTTGCACTGACCGGCCGGCCGTTGCCCGCTTTGTCGGCAAACACGAACTCACGGGGACAAAGCGCAAGTTTTTCGGCAACCAATTCTTTTGGGAACCGGATGACATCTGCGGAAACTCCCTTTTGTGCGCCGGCGTCCAGAAGCGCTTTGCAGATCTCGTCATGATCCAATTTGATTCCCGGGTCTTTCAATAGCGCCATGGCGGCGTTATGAATTTTTTCAGCAACTTCGTGTTCGGTCTCATTTGAATTCATTTGATGCGTCTTGTTATTTTTCGCATTAATTTTCATGCAAGATTCAGGTAAAGGTCTAATCTCGAACTAGAACCCATCTCAAAAATAGTAGATCACGTTCAAGGGCAAGGCGTCGATTCGGTTTAGAAGCGGCGCGTACACGGAGTACGTGAGCATTTTAAACCGAATCGCAACGCAGCCATTGAGCGTGAGATGCATTTTTGAGGTGGGTTCTAGATCGCCATTACGGAAAACCCACCGTCGACCACCAGATTGGATCCTGTGATAAATTGGCCGGCCCTCTCTGATGCCAGCAATAAAGTTGCGCCGATAAGCTCCTCCGGTTCCCCGAAACGGCCCATGGGTGTCTGCCGCATAATGTCTTCGACTCTTTGTGCATCCAGAATTGCTCGATTTTGTTCTGCCGGGAAAAATCCGGGACAGAGTGCATTAACGCGAATTCCGTAAGTTGCCCATTCCCGTCCCAGATTCTGAGTCAGGTTCTGCAAGCCGGCCTTGGCGAGGCTGTAGATAAAGGTTCGGCTCAAAGGCCGCATGGCTGCCATCGAAGACATATTGATGATGCAGCCTTTTTCTTTGTGGTCGATCCAGTGCTTTCCGATGGCCTGGCAGGCCATATGAACCGCCTTTAGATTTACATCGATTACAGATTCAAACTGCTCATCGGTAATTTCAAAATACGGAGCGGGTGGCGCAATCGTTGCGCCGTTAATCCAGATATCGATGTGTCCGTACCAATCCAATACCTGGGGTATAATTTGTGCAATTTGATCTCTTTGGGTGACATCTGCCTTGAAGAAGCGGGCATCTTCCGCGGAACATCCCCAGCGCTGAAAATGATGATCTGATTTTTCTTTATTTCGCCCTACCAAAACCACCCGGGCGCCAGCCTGCAGGAGTCCCCACGCCATTTCGCCGCAGAGTACTCCCGTTCCCCCAATTATTACAGCGACCCTGTTTTCAAGATCAAAAAGCGCCTTATAGTATTTGCCTGGATCCTGTCGTTCCAATTTGACCTCCTGATGTATACCGCTTTTCATAATAATGCTCCGGAATACGGAATTGCGGTATAAACGGTTGTACGGTTGTAGAAAAAAACGTTTGAATACCGGAACGTTTTTTTGACAACCACTATAAAGGGTTTCAGGTTAAAATAAATCTTTCTGGTCGCGCTGGATCTCCTCCATATGATCAAGATACAATTGAACCTGTCTTTTAAGCGATTCAATGCGTTCTTGATTGGACAATTTCCAGCGGTAGAGCTCATTTTGTAACTGGCGGCTTTCCCGGGCGAGCGCCTCTACCACCTGAACTTTGGCAGGCTCCCAGAGCAGGTGGGCCTCTTCGGCCGGCAGATCTATTTTTTGAAAATGCCAATGGCAGTACCGGTCCCACCATTTTGAAGGAATTTCTCCATTTGTTAAGGCGCCTTCAAAATAAAAAAAGGTCCATTCCAGTTGGGGCTGCGCAATATGTAGATCCCGGGCGATATCCCGCAGGGCCTGCCGGCCTTCGACGGTGTGCCCGTCGAAGGCAACCCAGTAGGGAAATTTGGGATCCGCGGGCTGCCCATCCTTTATTGGCGGCAAATCACCGGTCACCGTCAGATAAGCGGCTGCTTGAATGACGGCTTTATCATGGGGCAGTCCGGCCTTTTTGAACCGGGTGGCATTCTCGATCAGAATTTTTTGATTGACGGATGTTTTTTGCCAGCCAATCCATTGCCAGAAATCATCGGGGCGCCGGATGGCATTGGCCACAATCTTGATGGATTTATCGTCCGCCGTGTCATCCAGGACCGATGCGTCCCGTTGGGACAATGCATAGGCTAAATACCCGAGTCCGGTGGCATCCCGGGCCTTAACGGATCGTGTTACCCGGATTAAGGCGGCGACCTTGCTGTGGAACTTTTTATTGAAAATTAATTCCGTTCCCAGCGGCCAGCATTCTTCAAATGTGATGATGGCGGTTCGTATGCGATACCAGTTTCTGTCTTTTGAACCGAGTGATTCAAGGAAGGCGCTGGCAGTCAAAACCAGATCGACATTTCCACGTCTGACGGCCTTTTGCAACAACGACCGATGTCGTTTTTCGGTTTTGAGTCGACTGATTGTCATTGCGATAGCGAGTTGAGGATTATCGACGTACCAAAACCGCCATACAATCCTTTATTGATCTCCCCCTCCCCGGAATCCCGGGGCTTCCGGCGTAAAGACGGCGACCTGATTGTCCTCCTCGATAACAACCGTTGTCCATTGCTTGCTCGAGTACCACACGCCGATCCGGTTGCCCTTATGGTCCAGTATGTGCGATCCATAGGGCGGAAATCCATAGATACTGTCCATCTGGCCGATCCAGCTTCTCAGCAGCTGGGCCGTGATCTCAACTTCTTTCCACAATCCCTTGCGGAGTTTAATTTTATTATGAACGCCGATAATCGCGTACGGGATCGTCCCCCATCCATGGGTGTAATAATTATGATCCGGCAAAATCTGGTAGGTTTCAAACGCTTTCGTGACTTCCCGGCTGCGTTCCAGTTTGCCGTATTTTAATTTTAGACCTGGAATTTCTAATGCACCGGAAAACACAGGCAGAACCATGAGAATACATGCCAGAAAGATGATTTTTCTGAATATGTCGCTTTGTAGGGATTGCATCTGATTGATCCTTTCGCTCGCATCTGCTGGACTTTTAGACCTCTTTTTTGGCAGCCCCTATATTAACACGCAATCGTTTTATGTCAATTTGATCCTTTTAAGAAAAATTGAACAGGCCTTGCAACAATTCAACCGTTTTTTGGGCCATCAAGTGATGTCCCGCTTTATTGGGATGCAGACCATCTGCCAGAAAGTATTTTTCCTCAACAACGCCGGAATCATCGCAAAAGGGGTGGTAGAAATCCAGGCAGGCAATATCGTTTTGCTGCGCCAATATCGTTAGGCGCTTTACCAGCGCAGCCAATTTTTCCACACACTTTTTGTAGCCACCCTGCGGTGCCATAAAATCTTGATGGCGCGCGTTCTCAACTATCATGGGGAGGGGAAGGCCAACGAGTGGGACGATATTGTGATACTCAGCCTGGCAGGTCATCGTAAAAAGATTGGCTTGAATCAACTTCTCGTCGAGATCCCACCACAGGTCGTTGGTGCCGCCCATAATTAAGACATAGTCGGGGCGATGCCGAACCACGTCGTGGTAAAACCGGCTCAGCAGGCCAGCGGTAGTATCCCCGCCGATACCGCTGTTGAGAACCTTTATTTTAAGCCGATCTTCAACCAATGACGGCCAGATAGCCGTGTCGTCCAGGTCTGAAGCCTCCATCAGACTATCCCCGTGACATACCAGTGTTTTCATCTCCTTCTCCACGCTATTTGCGAAGCTGCGCCATAAAATTTTTTACGGATTTGAGCAGCGATTTGCGGATGCGAACTTTGAGAAACAGGTCTCCTGTTTTACCTCCGCCTTTTCCTTCTTCACCCATTCCCGTAAGCCGAATGGGCTGGTTGTGTTTGACCCCCGGCGGGATTTTAACAACCAGCTTTTTATCCTTTTTCCGCAAATAGTAGGCATAGGGCCCCCCTTGCCGGGCGTGTTCCGGGCTAAGTGAGATGGTGTCATTAATGTCGACACCGTCTTCCGGCAATTCAATCCCGCTGAATTGCTTTAAAAAAAAGCGGGTGAGTTTGCCGATGCTTCCCTGCAATGGTAAACCGGTATAATTGACCCCCCGGGTTTGCCGAGGGCCTGAAAAATAATAGTTTTTCGCAAAAAATCCGGGTTTTCGGAATTGATAACGCTGATACCCCTGGCCGTAAAACTCCTTAAAGATTTCATCAGATCCTCTTAAGCCGAACGCCCGGGCCATCTGTTCCAAAATTTGATTAATATCTGAACCACTGAAAATATCCTGCTCAGAGTAGTTTTGTCTGAACTGGCTATAGGCCGATGCGCCGAACTGCTGCCTCAGGGTGTCGTATTCACGACGTTTGGCTGCATCCGACAGAACCGCATAGGCTTCATTGACGCTTTTCATTTTTTCGGCCGCCTCGGGATTCTTGCTGTTTCGATCCGGATGATATTTAAAGGCGAGTTTGCGGTAGGCCGCTTTGATTTGCTTTGAATTTGCCTTTTGATCCACATCTAAAATCTGATAATAGTCATTTTGGGGCATTGTTTTTATTTATCTCTTTGCCGGACAGGTTGGAACGCAAAAAATATCACGAAAGTACAAAAGATCCAAATCACGAAAAAGGGAAGAATGAAAAAATTTCGTGTTTTCGTGATTAACGTCAATCTGTTTCGGTGTATCGTTTAACATCGTTGCATGCGTCTTTATATCCTAATTTACAGGCGGTTTTGGCATTTTCTAAAGCTTTTTGAAGGTCCCCCTTCTTGAAAAAGATCCGGCTTCGCATATAGTGGGCCCATGCGTTATCCGGCTGCAATTCGATCGATTTGTTCAGGTGCGCGAGGCTTTCATCATATTTGTTGCGGCGCATGAACAGCCAGCCCAGATTATCATGTGCGGGACCATAACGCGGATTTAAATCCACCACCGCTTTCAAATCCCCAATCGCATCGTCATATTGCCCCATTCGAATAAATGTTCGGGCACGCCAGAAATACGCTTCGGCATTTTGCGGATCGATTTCAATCGCCTGACTCAGTTCGTCCCGGGCTTTTTTAAACCGGTTTTCCTTATAATGGTCGGAACCTTCGCGCACGTGCTTTTTTACGAGTCGGGCCTGTTGGTTCTTAGGCTGGCGCGTTTTCTGAAATTCGCCAAAAATGATTTTGCCGTACCGGGAAACCTCTTCAACCACTTTGGAAACCGTTTCAAGTGGTTTGTTCAAGACACCCCGTTCAAGGTTTAGGGTAAAATACACCCCGGCAGCAACCAGAAGGGTTAAAACAACGCTAAATATACCTATGGCCGTATAATCCCTTTTCCCCTTATTGCGTGTACCCATGGATAATACGGATGATGTTTCATATTTAGGTCGAGTGCCTGATGTTCTCCTGTCGGCAGATAGCGGTTGCGCCAGGCCCGTTTCGCGCTCGATGGACAGGGCCTTACCGCATTTCTGGCAGGTTGTTTGCCATGCCGGCTGCACCGAGTCGTCTTCGGGAATATCGCCGGCTGTCTTGCACACCGGACATATGAACTTCATATTAACCTCCTTTGATTATTCCGGTTTTTCAAAAGAGCGCTTACTATAAGCCATCTCAAAGATGCTGTTGTCGAGGACGAGCGCGAGTACGAGTACGAAGCTATGCAACGTTCTTCCTCGTACTCGTTCTCGTTATCTAACGCACAGTAGGGCAGCCCTCTGCGGCTGCCGGAAACCCAGAACCCTGAACCTTTGAACCCTTAACCCGGGAACTGACACCCGGCACCTGAAACCGACTTATTCTTGAAATATAACCCTCAATTTACCTGTTGTCTTCACTCCGCCTGCTCGGATGCGTCCGGCGGCCGATCTACTTCAGGGTTATTTTTCTCTTTTACCAGATAAATGGCGGGTAGACTGACAACCGTCACCAATCCTTTCACAATGACGTTGGCAAAAAATATGGACCAGACAACCGAATTCGGTAACATCAGTCCGAATGCCCCCCAGCAAAAAATGAGGCTATCGATCGGAATACTGACCGCATTGCTGATGAGCACCCGCGCCCACTGATACTTGCGGGTAATACGGCTGACCCAGAAGTGGTATACTTCGGTATCAATCAGTTCACTGACCAATTCGGCAACAATACTGGCGATAACAATTCGCCACACCGGCCCGAGAATTGTCGAAAATTCTTGGCCCAGCCCCCAGGTGGGATCCTGCGGCAGCCGGGCGACAAATTGAAAGAAAACCGCCATGAAAAGATTAATCGCTGCCGCAAGAAAAATTACGGTACGCGCGGCTGTTTTCCCAAGCTGCTTATGGACCAGGTCACGGATGGTAAATGTAAGCGGATAAATAAATGTTCCGGCGTCGACACTGAATCCGGCAATCAAGGCAATTTTCAGACTTCCGATATCAGACAGCAACTGGGCGGCAATATAAATTGAAATAACGATAATTCCGGATCTGGGAATTGCCTTAACATAGTCTGGCTTGCGGAAATCAGCAGTCATAATTTATTCGCTTTTCAGCAAACTGAGAGATCTCCACCCAGGCCTTGGCATCAAACCTGAGCGTTGAATCGCTGCACATCTGAAAAGCCTCGGCGGGTGAGATCAGCAGGACTTCTATCAGCTCAAATTCGGTGTTGCCTGTATTGGAAGGCTCGCCTTCACATTCCACATAAACCATCGCCACTGATTCATCGGTCATTCCGGCAGAGGAGTAAATGGGGGGACTCATCTTTATTAAACGGCTGAGATTTAATCCGGTTTCTTCCCTCAATTCGCGACGCGTAGCCTGCTCAACAGATTCGCCCTCGTCTATCAGGCCGGCCGGGAATCCATATTCATAATCGTTTAATGGCACCCGGTATTCCCGGGTAATTACCAGCTTATCTTTTGCTTTGTGAAACGGCACGATGACCACGGCATCCGGTTGATCATACCGGCCGGTCATGCATTTAGGTTTTTTTTTACGGGTAGCCATTTGCCAGGATTTTTCTTCACCGGTTTTGGCGACATATTTGACATCAAACAGGTTTAACCACTTTTCATCCGTCAGCTTCCTGGCTTGCTTTATCTCGAACATGTGCTCCTCTTTTTAAAACATCCCAATTTTAGCAGGCTTTTCAGACTGCACCTAGTGTTGTGTCCCGCAAGTAATTTACAAAACACGGGTTGATTTTATCAATCTTCTTTTTCAAAAATAAAGTTGATTAAATCCCAAATGACAAATTTCAAATGACAAACAAATCTCAAATTCCAATCAATCAAGTTCCAAACATGTTTGAATCATTGAAAATTCGAATTTGGATATTGTTTGTTATTTGTTAATTGGTGCTTGGAATTTTCTCTATTAAAGAACTCAACTGGACTAAAATATACCAAAAGACTTTTGTAACATATTTGTGGGACACAACACTAGCCGGTATGCGCCGTTTCTGTTTTGCGACACACGGCGGTCCAGTCTTGTGTTACCATTTTTTGGATTTGAGCTATATCCGCTTTGCTTAAATGCTTAAACCGTCCCTGGGTTTGCAAATAATCTTCTACCGGACGGCCGCCTTTATAATTCAAGGTGTATCGGGTTCCGTTTTCGATCTCATAGAGCGGGAAAATATTGGTCTGCACGGCCAGCCGGGCGATTTTAACGGACATCTCGGAGGGTGCGCCCCATCCGGTCGCACAGGAGGCAAAAATATGAATGAAGCGCGCCCCCCCTTTTTTTTCTTTAGCCTTTTGGAACTTGGCAATCATGTCTTCCGGAAAGGCAATGCTGGCAGCAGCCGCGTAAGGAATCCGATGGGCTGCCATGGTTTCCATAATATTTTTTTTACGGGTTTTTTTCCAATCCTGCCCCGGGGTGGTGGTTGTGCGCATGCCGTAAGGCGTCGATGAGCTGCGCTGCACGCCGGTATTCATATAGGCTTCGTTGTCATAACACACAAAAATGCAATCTTCATCGCGCTCAACGGCACCGCTAAGGGATTGAAAACCGATGTCAAACGTTCCCCCATCACCTGCCCATGACAGCACCGTCGTTTCGGTGTCGCCTTTCATGTCTAAAGCCGCCCGGACACCGCTGGCCGCAGCACCGGCTGTTGCAAACGCCGTGTGCAGTATCGGTACGTTAAGTGCAGACTGCGGGTAAGGACCCACAATAATAGAAGCACAGCTGGCCGGTATGACCATTATAATTTTTTCACCCAAAGCCTTCAATGCAAACTTGATCGCAATGGCGGCACCGCATCCGGGGCATCCCAGATGTCCCGGTTTAAGATAATCTCGATCGGTCACATTTAGTTGTGCCATGATTCGACCGTCTCCTGATCCAGCCCGATCCAAATGTTTTCGGTTTGGGGGCTATCCGCGTTTTTGGTTTGCCAGTAAATATCTTCAATTGTTTCCGGGGTTATATCCCGACCGCCAAGGCCGGCAATATATCCAAAGATTTGAGGCGGCGATTCAGCATGATACAGGGCGGCCCTGAGTTCCTGGGCAAATATACCGGAGGCGCCAAAGGAACAGTTGCGATCAACCACCGCAACCTTTTGCTTGCCGCTGAGAACCTGTCGGGAGAAATCGATGGGAAAGGGACGAAACATTTTCAGTTTTAACAGGCCTGCTTTTTCACCCTGTGAGCGCAGACGATCTACCGCCTGGCGGCAGGTGCTGACCGTCGTGCCGGCGGCTACGAAAATGATTTCGGCATCCTCGCATTGCACCGCTTCTGCAGGGTTGTGTTGACGGCCAAAGATGGTCTCGAATTCTTCAGCAATTTGGGAATAGTTTCCAGGGACCTGTTCCATGGCGGTTTGAATATTATAGCGCATTTCCATATAGGCATGCGGGGCCACAAATTGATTAAAGGCGCCGGGATTGTCGGTGTCGAGTTGAAAACGGGGCAAAAATGGCGGAAGAAACTTATCCACCGGTTCCTGATCGGGCACATCGACAGGTTCATAGGTATGCGAAAGGAAAAAGGCGTCTATAACAACCATGACCGGCAGATTCACCGACTCGGCCAGCCGATAAGCCATCAGGGTGGTATCAAGGACGTCCTGACCGTCCTCACAATACAGCTGAATCCAGCCTGTGTCGCGCTGGCTGAGGCTGTCAGTTTGGTCCAGCCAAATGTTCCAGCCCGGTCCCAGGGCGCGATTGACATCTGTCATGACAATGGGCAGGCGCGCGCCCGATGCCCAGTGCAAAAGTTCGTGCATATAGGCCAGACCATGGGAAGAAGTAGCCGTAAACGTGCGGACACCGCTGCTGGCGGCACCGATGATCGCCGCCATGGCCGAATGCTCGCTTTCCACACATATAAAACGGGCGTCCAGCGTCCCGTTGGAGCAGAACTCCGAAATGATTTCGACAATATGAGTCTGCGGTGTAATGGGGTAAGCGGCGATCACCTGAACTTTGGCAAGTCGAACAGCTTCGGATACTGCCTGACTTCCTTCAGCGACCTGTCTCATATGTCTTCCTCCTTCAGTGCCATGGCATTGCGGGGGCATTCTGTAACACAGAGGCCGCACCCTTTACAGTAGTCCAGATTGATGTGTCGTCCTGCATTTTCCACAATCACAGACATTTCAGGGCAATACAGGCGGCAGTAGTCACATGCGTTGCAGATGCCGCAATTAAAACAACGCCGGGACTCCTCCAGGGCCGCTTCCCTGGAAAGCGTGTATTCAACCGCCAAAAATGACTGACTGCGATCATGGGGCGATAATACGGGTGCGATCGTTCGGGGAGCGCTTTTAAAATAGTGCGTGTTGATTTCGCTAAAGGACACAATATGAGGGTTTCTATCTTTGCGCTCCTTGCCCAGATACGTCGCCATGGAGACCGTCGGCCCGGGACCGACCTGACAGCCGGTAACTGCTTCGTTTACGGCATCCCATCCGGATTTGAAGTAGGCGTCCAGGGCAATGGCGGCCTGTTTTCCGGAAGCGATGGCATCGGCGACGCTTTTAACACGGTTGGTGAGGTCGCCACCGTAAGCGATCGGCACATCGGAATTAACGAATTCGCAATGGCTCAAGCGTAGAGACGGGCGTTCGCCGAGCGGCACATTGTGCCAGGTATCTGCCGGCTCAGCACCGATGGCGCTAAAGATATGGTCAATCTGAAGTGTTTCTGTTTTGTCACCGTCCGGGACCACCCGGGCCCGGCCTTCGATTTCCGTGGTGCTGACCTTCATTTTCTGCAGCGTCACCACATAAGGGGTCTGGTGGTCTGCCGAATCGCCGGCGGCATCCTTAATGCCTATCGGGGTTAAAAGCTCTTTTAGTTTTACACCCTCATTCAATGCCATTTGCAATTCAGGATCGAAGGCCGGCATATCCTGCCGCCGCCGGCGGTACACAATGATAGGATCAACTCCGAGCCTGACCAATGTCCGGGCCACGTCAATGGCGGTATTGCCTCCGCCGATCACAGCCGCCGTGCTCTTTGCATTTAGCGACACCGCATGCCGGGCCCTTATGTTATAAAGAAATTGCAGCCCGTTGATTGCTTTTTGCGCGCCTTCAATTTGCAGATCAATGGCACGCCCGTAGCCGCAACCAATGAAGACGGCATCATATTGGGTTTTGAAGGTTTCCAGCATTTCAGCGGTGATCGGGGTGCGGCAATGTATGGTTACCCCCAGTTTTTCAATACGGCTGATTTCTTTTGCGAGTACATCCAGGGGCAGTCGATAGGCCGGTATGCCCCAGCGCAAAATACCGCCGGGCTCAGGCTGTGCTTCGAATACCTCGCAACCAAATCCCAGGCGCGCTAAAAAGTAAGCTGCCCCCAGGCCCGCCGGGCCCGAACCGGCAATGGCCACTTTTTTACCATTGTCGGGGAGGGTTTCAACTTTTGGGGTCTCCTTGCTGCTGATTGCCGCGTCTCCTAAAAATCTTTCCAGATGGTGAATCGCTACCGGATCATCCATTTGACCCCGGTTGCAGGCGCCTTCGCAGTTATGAAAACAGACGCGGCCGCATACTGCAGGAAATGGATTCTCTTCTAATACCGTTTCCCAGGCTTCCGCAATCAATTTCCGGGATACGAGCATTTCAATGCGCGCGATATCTTCGCCTGCCGGGCAGGCTGCGCTGCAGGGCGAGGTCTTTTCATCATATAAGGGTCGAACATAGCGCCAGGAACCGGTTTTATTGAGGGCCGTCGACGCAGATGAATGCGGCAGAAATAAAGGAATTTTATTTTGCGTAGTCTTATAATCTTTCATATTGGCGCTGCTTTTGCATTCAAATTGACCTGTTCATAGGCTTCTTTAGAAGCCTGGATATTTTTATCGGGTTTAGTCGTGATTTCCGCTTGAATGGCTTCTGAAATGATATCAAATGGCGGCATACCCATCATCCGGGCAAATGCGCCAATCATGGCAGTGTTAATGATGGGATGCGTGCGGGTTCCCAGATCGCATCCGACCGCAATCCGGGTGGCATCTACCAAAGCCAGTCGATAGCCTGAAAATGCATCCAGTCTATCCGGAGGCTTAGGGGTGTTCAACAGAATCCATCCGCCCGGTTTAAGTCCTCTGGTCACATCCACGCTTTGAAGCAGCTTGGCATCCTGGACGACCACATGATCCGGTGTATATACATTGTTGCGCGTCAGGATTTTTTGTTTGTCCAGTCTTAAATACGCTTCAACCGGTGCGCCTCTCCTTTCGACACCGAACAGCGGAAAGGTCTGAACATCGTAGCCGGCTTTAAAAAACGCTTTTGCCAGCAGGATGGAGGCCACCACAGTGCCCTGACCGCCACGGCCGTGAAAACGGATTTCCTGCATCTTTTGTCCCTGTTATAACCTGTGTATAAATGCTTTTGGATCCATCCCCTAGCTGATCCGGGAGCCTGTCATATTATATTAAATTAGTAGCACTGTCAAAGCGCCAGACGCGCATGAAGATCATATAATTGAGGGGTCGGGGAGTTTTTTATTCAAAGCTTGTCATTCCCGCGCAGGCGGGAATCCAGAAATGTTCTGTCGAAAAACTGGATGCCCGCCTGCGCGGGCATGACGGGGAAAACTCCCCGACGGCTCATATAATTAATTCGAGATTGGTTCTAAAGTTTTGCCTCAAATCTGCCGATATATACGGGTAAGGCAGCTCGGTCGATGGTTTTTATTATATAGTGGTTGTCAAAAAAACGTTCCGGTATTGAAACGTTTTTTCTACAACCACTTATGCCGCACTTCCGTATTTCGGAATATTATAATGGAAAACGGTATAAAGAAGACTTACGCAGGCTGAAGGGGGAATGATTTCCCGATCTATTCCGATACGATCCTATCGGAAATTCGTGCGGTTCTCGCTCAATTTCGAAAAAATGTTATATTTACAATTGATTTATGAACCTTAAATTTTAATTGCTAAATGATCAAAATGACCAGATTATTTGATTCCAAAGACAATTCATGCTGTGTTTCAAATTCCTCAGATTATGCTGAAAAGCGCCGCGGGAGGGACCGGCGTACCCATCAGTTCCCCAAATGGAGATACCTGTTATTTTCCGGTAGACGGGCCCATGCCCGCCGGCAGGAGGATCTGCACCGGACGTTTTACTTTGATCGCTACAGTTCGAATCTGTTTGCGGCCATTGTCGCTATCCTGATGCTGAGCGTGCTCGACGCCCTGTTAACGCTGTATTTGATCGATAATGGTTCAACGGAGCTTAATCCTGTCATGTCCTATTTCATCGAATACGGCCCCTTTGTATTCATGGGGGCGAAGTATTTATTAACCTGCACCGGCGTCATCATTCTTTTGCTATTTAGAAATGTTTTGCGAAAGAGGTCGATAACTCACACCCAGCATGTATTTTCCTATATCATCGCCGCCTTTATCACTGTAATTGCCTGGGAACTATATTTAATCCTTTTTATTGTATCCTAGCGCATCGACTTAATTTTGAAGCCGAAATAATTACCACGAAAGCTCCTTGACTTTTGAGAGACAACCCCTATTATATAAAAAATTTTATTTTTGGAGGAATCGTATATGCCGATTTACGAATATCAATGTAAGGCCTGCTGTCACTGCTTTGAAGAGTTGGTGTTGTCTTCCAATGACCCGGCTCCCAAATGTCCGGAATGTCAGTGCGGGGAGGTCGAAAAACTCATGTCGGCGGGCTGTGTGCGGGCCCAGGGCATTGCCACCGGTTCCGGCGGATTTGATGCTCCGGCCTGCAAGCCCGGCGGCTGAGGGATTTAGATCAGCGCCTCAGTTTGAGGCCAAAATGGTTTTAGAACCTTGGGTTTTAAAACCATTTTTATTTTGTTGAATTATGTAAACAACTCGACTCTCCTTACTAAAATCCTGCCCGCAATATTTAATGTAAATCCTTCTATTTCGGTACGTTAAAATTGAAAGCCACTGTCGACCTCAATAAGTGTTTAATGAATTATCGCGATCTGCTGACCCGGGTGGATCGGCTTCTGGACAGGATCCAGCGCCGATATTCCGGTCATATTGTATGTCATAAGGGCTGCGCTTGCGGTTGCCGCAATTTATCCGTATTTCCCGTTGAAGCCCTATCTTTGGTCAATGCGATTCGGAATCTGTCCGAGGAGACCGGTGCTAAAATCCGGCGACGGGCGGCAGCAACTTCGTTCTGGGATTGTCCTCTGCTGGAGGATCGGGCCTGCAGTATGTACGCCTTCCGGCCCGTCATCTGCAGAACCCATGGCTTTCCACTTCTGACGCATTATAAGGGGCGGCCATCGATCGGTTATTGCCGCAAAAACTTCAAAGATATGTCTCCCATCCCCGAAGATGCCAGCATTGATCTGGATAACATCAACCGCACACTCAGAGCCATAAATGCATCAGTTGTGGGTGAACTGGCCCATGTCCTGCAGCTGCCCGGGCGTTTATCTATCGCCGAGGCAATTCAATTGGAGCTTCGGTGAACTCCGTTTTAATATAGAACTAAGTTCGCTTCGCTCTGAATTGGAATACTGGAAAGATAGAATATTGGAATATTGGGTCTGCATTGCATCGCATTGAAAATTGTCATGATTTTTGAAATAAACCCATCATGGATCGAAAAACCATCAACTCAAACGCTGAACTTATGCGTCTTTGAACATTATTCCAGCATTCCAATATTCCATGTCGGCAGCATAAAATCAGTACCGTTAAAAAATACACCCTTTCAATATGTTATTATAATAACGAGACATCGTTTAGCCCTCGGGTCACTGGCCATATGATTAATGTTTGCTTAATCCAACTTCCGGTTCCGCGTTTAAACTATGGTGTGCAGACCGGTAATATTCCGCTGGGTGCTGCCTGTCTTAAGCAGGCAGCCCGAATCGTGCCTGAGGTACAGGTTGATGTTTTGCCCGAAAGTGTTACTTCCTATCTTGGCGATGCAGCTTTGCTCGAAATCCTCCTTGATCGGAAGCCGGATATCGTGGGCTTTACGGTCTACTGCTGGAATCTGGCGCGATCAATTTATTTTGCAAAAAAATTAAAAGAAAACTATTCGCCGCGCATTGTCTTTGGCGGACCCGAAATCACCCCGGACAATTCATCTCTCGATTCGCCCCACGTCGATTTTTATGTTTATGGGGAAGGCGAAGCCGTCTTTGCTAAACTTGTTCAGGATCCAACAATCTGGGAAAAAAGAAGTTCGATGGAACCGGCCGGGGCGATATTCAAAAAAAGCCCGAGCCCCTATTTACTGAATGTACTCGAGCCGGAGATTGAAGATTTGATGCTTCTTGAAACCCAGCGGGGCTGTCCTTACCACTGTGGATACTGCTACTATAATAAATCACATGATCGGCTGTCTTTTGTCGATGAAGTACCTTTGCTTCAAGGGGTCCAATGGGCGCTTGATCACCATGTCAAAGAGCTATACCTGCTGGATCCGTCCTTAAATGTGCGTCCCGGTCTTAAATCCCTGTTAAAAAAAATCAGCAGAATGAACAAAGACCGCAATCTGGCCATCATCAGTGAAATTCGGGCCGAAGCCATTGATGCGGAATTGGCCGGACTATTTGGGGCTGCAGGTTTTTCCTGGTTTGAAATCGGCCTGCAAAGTACCAACCCGCGGGCACTGGAAATCATGAAACGGCCTACCGACATCCAGCGATTTGCACAGGGCGCCAAGCTTGTAAAAGAATGCGGTATTGTGCCGGCAATTGATCTTATCGTGGGGTTGCCCGGAGACGACCTGCACGGATTTAGCCGATCCGTTGAATTTGTGGCTGAAAACGATCTGCAGGATGATGTTCAGGTCTTTCCATTATCGGTTCTACCGGGAACCGATTTTCGCCTAAACAGCAACAAACTGGGCTTGCGTTTTGAAGAATCGCCGCCCTATACGCTCATTGAAAACCGCACATTTTCCGCTGAAGATTTGCTGCTGGCCCTTGACCATGCCGAAGTTCGTTTTGACGTTGTTTTATACCCCATGCCGGATCTGGATGTTTCCTGGCGGCTCGATGATGAAAACGCCCAGGCCCCCTTGAAAGACCTTGGCGTAAGGATCGGAAAAGAAAACGTTATTGCCAAGCTCCAGTTGGATTCCCAAAGGCCGCTTACTGAATTGGCGTCTGTGGCCAGGCGGCTGACAAATCCCTATCAAGTAATTATCCATCCCAACCTCCATGATTCGGACTTCATTAAAAGAACACTAACAATTTTAACCGCGGCCAACCCGTATACGCCTTTAGAGTTAATTTTCCTCGAACCGGAGGGGATCCCGGATACCGCTTCGCTGCTGCCCGCTGCCAAACTGCAGCGCCCCCATTTTCTGGACCAGGATTTGCGCTATCTCTTCCCAAAAGAAGGCAATCGGGCGGTCTTATTTACACTGGTCTCAGAGCGCGTCACCCATCGTTTCAAAGGTGATATGGAGCGACAGGTATTCTGGTGGAAAGGGCAGCAGTTTCCGGAAATGAGCGATTTGAAAGCCCTGTCGGAGTTAGACGGGATCCTAATTGATGTATCCGGATCAAACGATGAAGTTGAAAGGTGGCAGGATGGTTTTGCCGGGCATGCCCCGGATGTTCCGTTTATCAGCTTTGCGGATGTGCGGCTGCAAAAACGCTGGCTGCTGCTGACCATGCCGGATGATTATGTTAGCAAAGCACTCAACTGGTTGCGCCTGCATTCATAAATTGAAAACACCCAACAAAGTTATAAGATCGACATCAGGCCCAACTCGTCAAATCATGAATAGCAGCCCGGTAAGAATAACCACGCCGCTGAAAACCGAAGATGCGATCAGAATCTGATTTTTAATAGAAAAGAATTTTTCAGTACTCACCTCAAAGGAAAGCATGGCCTCTTTCGCAATTGCTTTTAATTCCGGCCGGGGTAGTCCCGTTACCTCATGCAAAGCATCCAGCGTATGTTTAACGCCTTGCAGGTTCTGCCTTTCCTGCTGCAGCCTGTCCGATTGCTCAAAGGCGCGTCTTCGGATTTTCTTTTTGATGCTTTCGCCTAATTTATGATTCATTTTTCCCCCTTCTTTTTTAAACGTTTCCGGAAGAAAATCAGGCCCGCATGTTTCAGTTGACGGTTTTTGGTCTTGAAGGCCTGTGACATATATGATTATAAGCTATCTCAAAAATGCATTTAACACCCGATGGTAAAGTTTTAAACCGATAAAAAGTGCCTACAGCAAATGAGCTAAAATTAAAAATGATCTAAAATGCCTAAAGTTTAAACCTTTAATTGAAAGTACCTAAATTTGCGAGTGATCTAAAGTGACTAAAGTTAAGGAATTCTGCCCTTCG
>JAQYWI010000243.1 GCA_030145015.1 Desulfobacterales bacterium | reverse complement strand
TCCAGTGCGGTATCGATGCCGGTTTCCCTGGCAAGAGGCAAGCTAATAAACGGCATGAAAGAACATATCGCGAATTTCGTATTCCCACTTTGTTCGCAAACACACCTATCCGGTGCCGCCATGACAATTACCATTAGTGCTATAACTGTCTCGATGTTGACGGTGAATGCGGCCCCAGGATTAATTAGTTTGATTTTATTTATCTTAATACTGGGGGTAATTGAAGTGGGTGCCGTAGGGGTACCTGGTGGATCTATTATGGCTGCATGGCCGGTATTAGTGGGCGTCCTTGGATTTCAGGAGCAGGCAATGGGTTTAATGTTTGCACTTTTTCTCATTCAAGATTCATTTGGGACTGCGGCAAATATCACCGGTGATGCTTCCATTGCGATGATTGTAAACAAAAAATTTGGAGACCTTGCGGAGGAAAGTGTCGAGCCGGCGGCACGCGGCGAAGCACCCGCCTGATAGTCAAGTTGGGTATAATAAATTTTTTTATTATTTAGAATATTAAATTTAGAGAAAAAAAGGGCCAGATTATTGAATTTAAAGAATTATAAGATCTGGCCCCTAGTTACATGGTAAATGGATTCAAACCGCTGATCATTGATTTGAATTTAGGGACGTGCCTAAGTTTATAAGTTCATGGGCAAGAAATTAGGGGAAACTTGGGAATACATTAGTTTTTCAGTTTTCATATAAGGGTCAATGGGCAAGTTTTGGGGCACAAAAAAAGCGCCTGCCGGATTAAGCCGGAAAACGACGACTCATGGCCCCAGGAGGACCAGTCTTCGCTCTGAAAAGCTACGCCTCGGCGAGCGATTCGGGCCGGAAAACGACAAGTATAAACGGCGCACATTTGCTAGGATCTTTTCATTATTTCTTCAAAATCCTTCCCCGTTTACGCCGGGTCCGGCTGCTTCCATCTGTAAGGCAGCTCTTGAATTGTCCCCGGTTCGGTCATGGTCTGCAAGGCCTCCAGCGCATCCAGAATAATGCGCCGCTGGCGTTTCACGTTGCCCGGTTCACCGAACATACTACCGCGTGCAAACTTGACAAGCACGGCCCGGGGGGGCTTGATGTTAGCCATTCGGTCGGCGGAATTGCCCGTAGAGATAGTGGGAATTCCGGCTTCCTCTACCAAACGCTGAATCAGACCCACGGTCTGATGACATTTCGGTCAGACCGGCACCAGGAATAGGACGTCGACCCCTGCGGCTTTGATTTGGGCAATGAATTTTGGAACCGTTTCTGTGACCAAAGTCACAGCGTCGTTGACATAGCTGAAGCTGTAATGCGTATCGGTCAATTTGCCGATAATGCCTTCATTTTCCAGTTCGACCAGGCGCTGGATGGGAAAGACGATGTTGAGGTCTTGCTCTGCCAGGCTGTGATCGTAATGTGCATGGGCAATGCCGATGTCCTCCTGGCGGACGGTTTTGGGGATTTCTCGAAAGGAAGTATCGCCGTGGATTGATTCGGTGTCAAACGGCGGCTGGCTGTCCTTGAGATAAAGACCGCCGCTGGTGACCAGTGCGAAGGTTTGATTTGACGGCTCACCGCTGTAAACCGTCCATGGAATATCGTCGGGAGCAATAAAAGGATACTTTTTGACAATCTCCTTCATATTGCCAGCCCGGTAGTCCGGCAGGCTTTCCTCTACCCATTTTTTGTAAGCGGGTTTAAACCCATCAAGATCAATCGGCATTGGTTTTCCTTTTACTTTCTGATCTACTTTTCACCTTTGAAAGCGTGAATTAATAAGAACAAAACCGCACCGCACAGTAACCAAAGCGCTAAAGGTGCGTTTATAAAGGTTTCAGCTAGGCCTTGAATCGACACATAGGGAATACTGTTAATCCAACTATAATATTTTTCATCCAGGATATCTGCAATACTAATATTATCATAAACAAATTTATCGGATGCGCCCATTTCAAGAAACGCCGATAACCCTTGATAAGCAAAAAGAATAAATGCAGCGGCCAATAAAATGATTCCAATTGCAGTGAATATAGACATTATCCTTCCCCTTTTTATAATTTTGCCATATCATTTTTTCACTTTTGTGTAAATGGGATTAAACCCTGATCCGTAATAAAAGCGCCACAGGAAAACGGAGCCATAATTAAAAAAGGCTCAGGGTTGGGGGTTCCAAGTTCAGGGTCGCCGGTGAAATCGACTTCATATTTCACCGGGCAAGCAAGGTTCATGGTAAAAACACAAAGAATACGGCAGCAGGAGGTAACTTATGTCAGAAGAAAACAAGGCAATCGTTAAGCGCATCGTGCAGGAAATTTGGAACGGAAGGAATTTGGATTTAGCAGATGAACTGATCGCACCGGACTACATTGACAACGTATCCGGCACCGGTTCTGCGGTGGGGCCAAACGGGTTTAAAGAAGCGGTCAGCGGCGTACGGGACGCTTTTCCTGATTTTGCCATTACGATTAATGATATGATCTCTGAAGATGATAAGGTGGTTTTGGTTTGGACTTTTATAGGCACTCACAAAGGTGAGTTGATGGGCATCGCACCAACCGACAAACTAATAGAATTTGACGGGATCTATTTGTACAGATTCAAAGACGGCAAACTGGTGGAACGCTCGGGTAAACGAGATATGTTTAAACTAATGAGCCAACTCGGCGCCAGCACTCCGTTAGAATAATCCATTGGATGCATAGGCCAAGAAAAATTGACTGTTTCGGGGGCGACTCCTCACCTCTAAGGAGTCGCCCCGTTACAGTGAGTGTGCCGCACCATCGTGAAGCTGCACTCAATAAAGTGTATCGGTAACTTATACATTAACTTAAGTATTTAAATTTATTTGTTGCCGGCAGTTACATTATCCAATGGGGCCGATTCTCCCTCCAGGCATTAACCGTTTCACGCAACCACCCTTCCAAATTTTTACCAATATAGTACCTGGGAAGGAGTAGATTGTCGTCGGCTTTTATCAATCCCTCTTTTAGAGCCGTTTTCGCAAGCGGAGTGTAGGGATAAATCCTAATTCCAATCGTAATTTTCAAAGCCTCCAGGTTCAATGAATCGGAAAATTCCAGGCTTTCATTAACGGTTTCTTTGGTTTCCCCGGGCCCACCCAGTAATAAAAACCCCATCCTGCGAATCCCATAATCTTTCAGTATATTTGAAATTTGGCGAACATCATCCAGATTAAATTTTTTATTCAATCTGGCCAGGATTTTCTCAGAACCGCTTTCAAAGCCCATACTGACCTCCTTGCAACCCGCCGCAGCCATTTTTTCAACCAGGTTAACATCAACTTTCCAGGGATAAAGAAGACAGCGCCAGGTAATATTTTGTTTTGCCGCGATGAGCTTTTCGCAAAGTGTCTCGGCATATGAATTGGGAAGATTAAATGTATTGTCGACAAAGAAGAAATGATCAAATCCCGCCGCGGCATATTTTGAAATGACCTCTACAACTTTTTGGGGATCATGCTGTCGGATGGTGCGTCCCTCAATCGTTGCAGTAGAGCAATAGCTGCAGTCCAGTGGGCACCCCCGTCTGGTTTGAAAGGGTATCCAAATTTCCTGGTCTTTTAGTGCAGAGGGCGTCGATAAATGAATATCAGGAAGCGGCAGGGGTAAGTCGTTCAAACTTTTTATGTATTCCCTCTCGCCTTGAGGCGCCTGGCCGGCTAAAAACAAACCCGGAATTTCTGAGAGATCTTTGTTTTCGCCAAGCGTTTCTAAAAGCTTTACAAACGCACTTTCCCCTTCGCCCTGGATCCCAATATCGGCTTCCAAAAAATCAAGCGAAGCTTGAGGAAAAATACTATAGCCTGCGCCCCCTAAAACAATCGTCGCACCGGAAAATTCACGGCAACTGCTGACGACCTCTTTTACGCCCTCTAACAGAAATTTTGGATTTTCCATATTCTGATCATCGATATTTCGGACCGAGATGCCAATTATTTCGGGATTAAAACCGACAATCGCTTCTTTAAGCGCCTGGTGTGTATCGGTTTGCATCATTAAATTTAACATTTGCATCTCATGTCCGGCGCCCTGAACGGCTGCGGCGACACAGGCCAGGCCCAACGGCAAGACCGGCATGTTGATTTGCTCTGTATTGGCAGATATTAAAAGTACGCGCATGTTATCAGCCCCGTCAATTATTTGTGCTATTCATATCATAAAGCTTCCACCGGTTACCGGCAGGTATTCACCGTTAAGATAATCCGATAAAGAAGAGGCCAAAAATACCACCGCTCCGGCAATGTCATCCGGCATGCCCAGCCTTCTGAGAGGTGTTATGGCTGCCACCTGTTCATGCATTTCCTTGGGCTGTCCTGCGGTGGCATCTGTCAGGGTCAGCCCCGGGCCGATCACATTAACGGTAATTCCAAGCGGCCCCAACTCCATCGCCATCACTTTTGCCATGCTGTCCATTGCCGATTTGGCTGCGGCATGCGCAGAAAAACCATATCCGGGAAACCGGGATAAAGAACTGCTGATAAATACCAGTTTCCCTGATTTTCTGTTGGTCATATCCTTAAGTACGGCCTGTGAACAATTATAAAGAGCCTTCATTTCACCCATGAACTTGGCTTCTATCTGTTCCCAGGTGAGCTCAACAAACGGCCTAATGGCAAAATTGATGTTGGCGTTATTAACCAGAATGTCTATTTTCCCAAATTCTTTAAGCGCAGAATCAACCATCGTATTGACCGCATCGGAGTCCCGGACGTCGGCCTGGGAAATCATCCCCCTGCCGCCTTTACCCTCGATCTCATCAAGCAGTTCTTCCGCTTTGTCTTTACTCTTGATATAATTGATAATGACCGTTGCCCCGTGATAGGCAAGCGCCCTTGCCGAGGCGGCCCCAATTCCTCGACTGGCGCCCGTAATTAAAGCCACTTTGTCCTTGAGTCCAAGCTCCATGATTTTTTCCTCCTTTGCCAAATTGGTGCAGTCATACGCGGGTTTATGAGAATTATAAATCATACCTATTTACTTTTTGGGTGCATGAAATGGTTACTAACATTCTCGATCGCATATGGCAACAGGTCGGCAAGGGGGCAGGTTTACACTTTTGAAAGAAATTAGAATTAAGGAAGAAAGTGGGGACATCGTGAAATATTGCCTCCTTTTTAACATTTAAGACGTGACTGCATATCGTTGCGTCCGGAACGGAAATTAATCCAGATGCGCATAGGCTCGCAGGGTTAAAAACTCATCCAACTCGTCGTCGGAGATTATTTGGTCGAAAAGCTGGGCCGCCAGATTATATTTTCCGTCCCCATAGCATTCATCACCGACCACTTCACAGATTTCCTCCATTTCTTCCTGCATCACGTTACGGAAGAGTTCGAGGGTGACCTTGCGGCCATCGTCTAAGATCCCTTCGGGATGATGCACCCAATGCCACAGCTGGGTGCGGGAAATTTCAGCGGTGGCCGCATCTTCCATCAGGTTATAGATCGGAACACAACCGTTGCCCAGGAGCCACTCCGCCATGTATTGGATGCCGACATCGATGTTGGTGCGCAGCCCCTCTTCGGTAATTGTGCCGGCGGGCAATTTCAGAAGATCGTCAGCGGTTACCCGAACATCTTCGCGCAAATTTTCGATTTGGTTTGGTGTGGGCATGGCCTTGTCAAATTCTTCCTTGGCGAGCCCGACCAATCCCGGATGGGCGACCCAGGTCCCATCATGCCCGTCTGTGGCTTCACGGTTCTTATCCGCCCTAACCCGTTGAAGGGCGGCAGCGTTGGCCTCGGGATCGTTTTTAATGGGAATCTGTGCCGCCATCCCACCGATGGCATGGGCACCGCGGCGGTGGCAGGTCTTGATCGCCAGCAGGGAATAGGCGTGCATACAGTGGCGCGTCATGGTGATCTGAGCGCGGTCCGGAAAAAGGTATGCCGGTATGTTTTTAAACCGTTTGATAAAACTGAAGATATAATCCCAGCGGCCGCAATTGAGGCCGGCCATGTGATCTTTGAGCTCATAAAGAATCTCATCCATTTCAAAGGCAGCCAGTATGGTTTCGATCAGCACCGTGGCTTTGATTGTACCACCGGGAATATTGAGCATATCCTGAGCGCGAATGAATATGTCATTCCACAACCGGGCTTCAAGGTGACTTTCCATCTTGGGCAGATAAAAATAAGGGCCGCTTCCCTTGGCGACGAGATTGGCGGCATTATGAAAAAAGAAAAGCCCGAAATCAAATATACTGGCGGATACCGGCTCGCCGTCCACCGTCAGGTGTTTTTCAACGAGGTGCCAACCGCGGGGCCTGACAAGCAAAGTGGCGATCTTATCGGCCAGACGGTACTGTTTACCCGCGGCACTTTCAAAATCGATGGTTCCGTTGACGGCATCACGAAGATTAATTTGCCCTTCAAGGGTGCCGCTCCAGGTGGGCGAGTGCGAATCTTCAAAATCAGCCATGTAAGTCGATGCGCCTGAATTGAGGGCGTTGATAATCATCTTGCGATCGACCGGGCCGGTAATTTCGACGCGGCGATCTTGAAGATCCGCGGGTACGGGTGCGATCTTCCATTCGCTTGCGCGAATTTCTCTGGTTTCGGGCAGAAAGTCGGGCATTTTGCCATTGTCGATTTCAGCCTGGACCGCCATGCGGCGTTCCAGCAATTCTTTCCGTCGCGACCCAAATTCGCGCGCAAGGGCACCCACAAAAGACAGTGCATCGGGGGTCAGAATTTGAGAAAAATCTTCTGTAATAGACTCGGTGACTTCAATACCCTCAATATCGATCGTGCGACTCATGATTACCTCCTTTGAACGATGCGTAACCCAATTAAAGTAAATATAAATTTAAGGATGTAAAGAAGGGTAAAGGTGTCGGGTTTCAGGTGTCAGGGTTAAAAAAAGGCGGATAGGCTAGGAAGCTATAAAGCTGGGGGTAACCTGGCAATGGTTGCCAGTCGAGCAGGAGTGATCCGCAAGGATCACAGGCCTGCCCGGGTAAGGTTTAGTCAACC
>JAQYWI010000242.1 GCA_030145015.1 Desulfobacterales bacterium | reverse complement strand
ATCTCAACTGTAAAATTTAGCGACCTGCATTACGGTCCAAAATTACATATTAGGTATACGAAACCCACACTTTGGCTGGAGTGTGGGTTTCGGCTATTTGGTTGAAAAAATCAAAGTATCTGAAAAATTTAATAACGCCCCGCTTTTTCCCTCTACTTTCAAAAAAGTCTAATAATTCAACAACGTACCCTATTTTCCCTGTGGATCTGCGTCTTTTTTATGTGAAAAGCCGGGATTTTCGAGCGCACTGTTTGACAGGTATGTCCTTTTCCCGATATGTTTTTAATATCCATTTCAGATCCCCTTTTTTAAAAGGGGGATTAGGGAGATTTTTTTGATGTTAGTTACCCCCGGCATAGATAAATCGAGACTGGATGTTCTCATATATTCACACGACGGCCGTGGTTTCGGCCATGTTAGCCGTGGGGTAACGATTGGCATGGCATTGCGAAGACTATTTCCCCGGCTAAAAGTTCTTTTTGTATCGGGATTCAAACAGACAGCCACATTGGTGGGTTCCTGTCCGTTGGAGTGGATGAAGCTGCCTTCATACGAGACTCAGATCATCGCGGGAAAATCAAAAGGCCGGTTGGGGAATACCAATATTAAAAATTGTTACCTGGGGCCGGCGAGAGCCAATATCCTAGAATCCATAATAACAAACTTTAAACCGCGCTGTGTGCTGGTGGATCATGATCCGCCGGGTAAGCGCGACGAATTGCTACCTTCGCTAAGAATAACCAAAGAAACGGATACCATTTGGATCCTTGGTATCCGTGCGGTGGTGGGAGAAGTTGCCGCAATTTGGTCAGAGCTGTCAAAGAAGGCTTTCGAAGAGCACTATCACTCCCTATTGTGGTACGGCGATGAAAAGGTATTGGGGAACGAAATCCTCAATACGATCGGGCAGTACTTTAGCAAAAAGCCCATCGTGACGGGGTATGTATCCCGATTTTTGGAAATGAAGCACTGGACACCGTATCATTCCGGAAAATATGCCGGTACCATCGCAGTTCCCTGGTTGAGTGAAACCTCACTGACATTTTTGGAGAACCTGTATAAAGCCCTGTTTGAGCTGGGCGAGCGTTATGGTAGATGGAAAATATTTGTCGACCTAAAAAAATTGGAGGCAGTGGCCAACAGCATCAAACTTCAGTTCTATGATCTTCCCTATTGTAGCGTTGAAAAAGTTAGTGACCGGTATTTAGCTGCCCTGGCAAACTCCCGGGTGGCGCTTATTTATGGTGGCTATAACAGCCTGACAGACATAATGGCCGCAAAGGTTCCATCTGTCGTCATCGTTAGGGCTATGAACGACAGGGAACAGGAAGAACATGTACGTAAAATAAGTCAGTTGAAACCCAACTTAATTTACGTTCTGAAAGAGCGTGAGGCCGACTGGAAAACATTAGCTAAAGGGCTGGAGCAGCAGCTAAATGTTGAGGTAGAGGTCGAAAATGAAATAATGCTTAACGGGGCCGAGGTGTCTGCCGGGAAGATCGTCGAACCGCTCGGACTTTTCAATGACCGTCCGGCTTGAGCGATCCCACCCGGCCAAACCAATCGAATCTATTTATTTGGGAACCTGATAGGTGCCGTCCAGGCGATCCAGCATTTCATCATACCGGCGATCAAGCTCTGAGAGGGCCTTCTTATATTCCTGCGCGCTGATCTCGCCTGCCCGGTGACGGGCGTCCAGCATTTCACGCTCTCTTTCATACCATCTATCCGGATCAAAATTATAAGTCATATTTCAATCTTCTTCTTGCGACACTCGAATACTGGCATCCTTTGGCAAAGCCAGCCCTGATGCGACCTCGACGGCTTTGATAATGCCTGAAGGCACCGGACAGGCAGCATGCTTACAGTGGTTTGCAGCCATGCGTAAGGTCTTGGGCCCTTTGCCACGGAAACTGATTTCTTCCATCGGATCTACAACTTTTAATTCCTGCGCCAATTTTTGGATATTTTCACATCTGGTGTTGATCTCCAATTGCACCTTTTTTGCCTGGTCATCCGATGTGGCTCTGATCTCCGTGATCATGCCGCAAATTCCGGACATGACATTTACGATTCCTCTCATATGGCAACCATCCTCTCTGATAGGTCCTATTTTCTTTTGATAAAAATGCTGTTTCGATTGGCGCAGAATAAGGTGAAATAAATCCAGGTGTCAATGGCAAATCCTGGCAGCATGGATTTTTGGAATTTAAGACCCGACCTCCCTAGTTTCACTTCAATCTCCGGCTTTCATCTATAAAATAAAGCAGGATTTATTAAATTCACAGGATTAGACTTGCGCCAGCGGGTTCAGTTTCGGGCATCTTATCCGACTCGATAATTTTAGGGGCATCATCATATTCTACCCGGTTGTCTATGAAACTGGAGTGGGAGCTGTTGTGTCAGAAATGATAAGCGACCCGAAGCGTCCCCACAAAGTGGTTGAACTCACTGACATCGCCGGTTCCCCAAACGCGCTTGCCGTCGAGGCCGACACTAATCCGCTCCTTAACAAACACGTCAAATCCCAGACCAACATTGTAGGCGAAGTCCCCATCATCTCTGTTATTACCCCTGAGGTCGACCTCCGTTTCGATCCAACCGGCACCGATCCTTAAATATGGAAACAACCTGTCTTCCCACAGAGAAGGGGAAATCACTTTCAGATCAAGCAGTAAGCTCCAGATGCGAATATCGAAATTGATATCGTCGACTTTTGCCTCGAAATCATCATACCAGTTGAAATTGCCTTCAACAGCGAAATGTTTGTGCCACCTGTAGCCGGCAAAAAGATTAAACCCCCAAGTATTATCTATGGTATCACTGCCGGCAAGCTTTTTCAGGTCGCCATCATCGAAGTCCTCCACGGCATAGCTCAAGCCAGCACCGGCAAAGAACTTGCGATCCTCAGCTTCTGCTTCAAGGCATAAAGAAAAAAATGAAATACCGATCACAATTGCCAGGTATATAAGGGATTTTCTCATCTTAACCTCCAGTCAAGTATCCGACGTCATTTTCTAACAAAAAATACTTCTAGCCGTCAAGACATTAGAAAATCAATCCCTATCGATTTTATTATATTAAGGGGCGCCGCCCGCGAAGCGGGACTTCCCGCCTGATTTCATAATCTCTGCGGGTCGCAAACCGGAGGCATACTGTTGTATGTCGAGGATTTGAGGCGAGGCACCAACAAAGATATTGGGGTAAAAGACATTTTTGAGATGGGTTATAGAAAAGATGCACGCACATCTGAGAAATCATTTATAGACCCACAATTGAGCTATACTCAATTGTGGGCGTCAATTATTCCACGATTTCGACATCCTCAATATCGGGTAACTCAATTTCCCTAGACGCGGCCACCAAACAAATGATGGCTGCAAATAAACAATATGAAGCAGCTATTGCCACAACGATGAGCAATAATTTAATGATGGTCCAGCCCCCCTTTTAGTGGTCTTAAATAAAACAGCCACCCGGCCACGGTTTTGCCTTTTAGCTCAAATCCTTCCCGTGACCTTCCCTTTCGTCTGTTAACGCCGATTGGGAATCTGATTTTTGTTAAAATGTGCTTTTCTAACATAGACTTTTTTGCGGCCTATTCACGTCGTTGACATTGCGGTGCGTTTTAACAATTGATCCAGCGGATTCACCAGTTTTAAGCTCTTTGTTTTCAAAATAGACAAACTGACTTTATAGTGTCCTTTAAATGGCTCATGATTCTGTTTGGCAATATTGTTTATCTCCGCTCTGACAGATTTGACCCGCCGGATTTTTTCAGCTGTCCAATATTTCATGTCCAGTACCGTACCAATCTCTAGAAGACTTAAAATGGAAGAATTTTGATTAACAAAAAAACATCCCTGACGATCATCTATTTGCCTAAGTTTAAACTGGTATCCGAGATCGTCATTGCTTATTTTTATTTCGGCTCGGAAGTGGCTGTCGGATTTTCTTAAGTGCAAATAGTGGTTTTCAACCGGATTGCTTGCGACAATGTGTTGGACCATGTTCTTCCTTTCCTGTTGACCCCATTGGCAAGTGTGATCTGAGACACTTTACAACGAGTTTTTGGGTTAAGCTTTTATCTGCTTGATGAATTTATCGCAAAAATGCAATGCGGGCAGGCGGGCGTTCGGGCGGACATCCGGCAGTTTAATTAAATTCTTTAGGGTACAATTTTGAATCTTGCGAGGAACCATTAATGATCTTCCGGTTCCCCCTTAGGAGATGTGCAAAATCTATGCAAAATTTGAAGCTAAAAATTAAATTATAAATAACTCAATGATTACAAGTATTTATTAAGATTTCCGCAAGGCCGTCGATTAGTGTTGTGAAAAAAAATGGTTAAAGGATAGGTAATCGTTTACCCAATTTGAATTTGACACGATATTGTCTTTATCCTATATTTCTTCGCAAAAAGAAGAATTCTCGTCAATGGATACAGCACACGCCTAAAAAGGAGAGAACCCGTGGAGATGGATACGGATCAGAACCGGATTTTCCTCGAAGACCTTGGGGAGATCGTGATGTCGCGCGGTGGAAAGGACATATGGCTCGTGAAAGAGGTTACCCGGCACGACGCCTTTCGCGACAGGTGCCTCCCGGAGAGGATATACGTAGTTGATTTTCCCGGCAGGGGACTTGGCGAGGAATTTCTGCTCAGCCGCCAGGCCTGCGGACCTGAAAAATTCTTGATGATAAAAGAAGTGGGTCATGACATGATGCGGCTTTTCGAAAGGATGTTCGATGGCAAAGTGGCGCAATTTGTCATTCTCTGGGGGGGACGTCCGCTAGACCTGCTGGACGCCAATCCTCCTCTGCAACGGTCCGGGCTTCTCGATACCACTTACATAAAGCTTACCCGGGTTGAAGATGGCGCGGGTTTTCGTGGTTGGAACATTGTGGAGAGCTCTTTTGTGGGCGAATGGTGGCAAGACGAAACCTGGATTATTATGGAAGAATGCATTGCTTCGGGCCAAACGTTGAATTATTTTGTCGAGGAGGCGTTGCAGCACCACCGGCCCCAAAAGATATTTCTTTTTCCGGTTTGCGCCAGCCTCGAGGGGTTGGAGGGGATTTGCCGCATATGCGGCGATCACGGGGTTGAACTTATCCCCGTTTTCAACGGGGCGCTCATTGAGGTGGCCGTGGAAGGTGTGTCCTTGCCGTTCACCGATCTGGGGCTTCAACCCCGCACCATCATGACACGCCACTTATACCAGGACCTGTACGACCGCTACCAGGGCACGTCCCTTTGTTGGGTGGGTGACATCGGTGACTCGATTTATAAGCCCAATGATCATCTCATGGAGACGCTCGCGGATATGCTGGCCGTGGGGATGGACTTTGACCGGGAAGACTTTTCGCTCTGGAGCCCGCTTGTGCGTTCGGAGCAATTCCTTGCCCGGCTGGAGGCAGCACACCCGGATGTCTTCAAACAGGTGGGACGCTACCTCAGTCCCTGATCGAGCGAAAGCCGCTCGCTCGGGCGTTAATGGTTATCTGTTAATCGAATTGAGTTTGGACTCAATTCGACTTTTTCGGCCAGCGAAAATCCACCTCGACCGTCCGATCTGCCAGTTCCAGCCGGCTGACAACCGGCGATGTTTCGGCAATGACGGTTCCGCGGCGTATTACAAACAATCTGGCGGGCTTTAAACGCAGGGCTTCCTGCGGGTCGCTGGCCTGGAGAATAACGATATCCGCATTGCACCCCGGCTCGATTCCAAAGTTGTTAATCCCCATGGCTTTGGCGCCGTTGGTGGTGATGGCCTCAAATATCTGCTGCATCTGTTCAACACCGGTCATCTGGGCCACATGTAGACCCATGTGGGCAACCTCTATCATGTCGTACGAGCCGAAGCTATACCAGGGATCCATCAGCGCATCATGGCCAAAGGCCACATTGATCCCGGCTTGCATGAGTTCTTTTACCCGCGTCATCCCACGCCGCTTGGGATAGGTATCGTGGCGTCCCTGAAGCGTAATATTGATCAGCGGATTGGCGACAACGTGAACGCGAGCCTCGGCCATCAGGGGCATCAGTTTGCTTATATAGTAGTTATCCATGGAATGCATGGATGTCAGGTGCGAGCCGGTGACCCGGCCCTGAAGGCCCAATCGCTGAGTATGAAAGGTCAAGGTTTCGATGTGGCGGGAGAGGGGATCGTCACTTTCGTCACAGTGCATGTCCACCTGCAACCCGCGTCCAGCCGCCAGTTCGCACAGGGCCTTTACCGACGCCGCACCTTGCTCCATGGTTCTTTCAAAATGGGGGATTCCGCCAACGACATCGACACCCATATCTAAAGCGCGCTCCAGATTGGCGACACTTCCGGGGTGTCGAAAGTAGCCATCCTGAGGAAAGGCGACCAGTTGCAGGTCGATGTAAGGTTTGATCTCCTCGCGGATCTCTAAAAGGGCCTTGACCGCCAAAAGGCTATCGTCGCTGACGTCCACATGGCTGCGGATTGCCAGGGTGCCGCGGGCAATGGCCCAATGACAAAGTTCTCTGGCGCGGGCTTTGATATTTTCAACAGTCAGATGCGGTTTTAGCTCTCCCCAAAGTTCAATGCCCTCTAACAGGGTGCCGCTTGCATTTACGCGCGGCTGGCCGTAGGACAGAGTTGAATCCATGTGAAAATGGCTATCCACAAAAGGCGGTGTGGCCAATCGGTCGGTAGCATCGATCTCCCGGGTCGCCTGGGCATCGAGTTCCGGTCCCACCTGTACAATGGAACCGTTTTCAATGGCGATATCAATGCCTTTCTTCCCATCGGGCAGGTTCGCATTTCGAATTAAAAGATCCAGCATATCTTCCCCTCATCGAAGTGCCTAAAATTAAAAATGCCTAAAATGCCTAAAATTGAGGAATTCTGCCCGTCGAGAGCCTCCCGTCGAGAGCCTCCCGTCGAGAGCCTCTGGGTCGAACGACTGGGTCGAACGACTGGGTCGAACGATCATTTTTATAATAAAAGATAGAGCGAAGCGATACCTTAACTTTAGGCACTTTAGCTCACTTTA
>JAQYWI010000241.1 GCA_030145015.1 Desulfobacterales bacterium | reverse complement strand
GGCAGGAGAGCAACTGAGGTATGGAAAAGATCTTGTGGCACCGCCGCGAAAGCAGGCGGAAAACAGAGAAAACAAACGTTTTCCTACAGCCTTGGGAGGCTCCTGCCTACTCGAAAAGCTGGAAGGCCAGGAAGTTGGAAAGCTAAATTATTTGCGAGCCCTTCAGCCTTATAGCCTCCAAGCTTCCCAGCCTATGAGCTATTTGCCTGACACCCGACACCTGAAACCTATTTTTATAACTTACTTGCGGGACGCAACACCAGGAAGGGCACCGTTAAGAGGCAGGTATGAATAATGACCGCAATCTAGCATGGCACAAAAGAATTAACTTTAACACGTTCGCAGCCATAATTTTCATTGTGCTATGGACGGCGGTGTTCTTTATCATACCTTACCAGATACAGAAACCGATGCTTTTTATGGGCCGCACGTTAATGGGCTTGAAGCCGACCCTGTTTCCGCGCCTGGCAACGCTGACACTGATCGCTTTGAGCATCTGGTTTTTAATCATCAGTTTGGGTATCGATGAGAAAAATGGTTTTAAAGAAGTCGCCCGAGAGGGATACTTCCGCATCATCGTCTCGCTGGTGGTTTTTGTGGCCTACGCCCTCTTGTTTGAGCCGCTGGGGTTTGTCGTTTCCAGCATGCTGGTGGCCGGTACCCTGACCACCTTCTACGGGAACCGCAACGTCCTGGTCGGCATCCTGGTTAGCTTCGGCGCGCCTCTGGGCATCTATTACGTATTTACGCGGCTGTTAAAAGTTTCATTGCCGGAATGCCCCTTCTTTTAGCCGCTATTTGAAATTGGCAATTCATCTGCGAAGGCAGAGAAAATAAGTTTTAAAGGTGCTGTAAAGTTAGAAGTGCCTAAAATGCCTAAAGTGAGCTAAAGTGACTAAAGTAAAGGCGTCGCTCGCGCTCCATCTTTAATTTTAAAAAGGTTAGAATTCCTCAATTTTAGGCATTTTAGATCATTTTAAATTTTAGCTCATTTATTGTTGTAAGCAATTTTTATAGGTTTAGAACTTTGCCAGCGGGTGTTAGTCCGCCAGGCGGATTGCGATAGATAGAAAGACCAAATGATGTGGGATAATTTTTTAGAGGGCATACTGCTTTCTTTGCGATGGGATACATTCGGCATGATGGGTTTAGGGCTCATGCTGGGTATTTTCGTGGGAGCGCTGCCGGGTTTTACCACCATTATGGCCATGGCAGTCCTTCTGCCGATCTCGTTTTTTCTTGACCCCATGGTCGGGATCCCTTTTCTCATCGGCGTTTATAAAGGGGGCATCTATGGCGGGAGCATACCGGCGATTCTGGTGTCCATGCCCGGAACCGGAGCCGCCGTGGCGACGACATTTGATGGCCCGGCTTTAACCAAAAAGGGGCAATCGCGCAAAGCTCTGGAAATGGCACTTTTTGCCTCGGTTAGCGGTGATCTGTCGAGCGATATCCTCACCATTTTATTCATCGGCCCCATTGCGGTCCTGGCCATGAAGATCGGACCGCCGGAGCTGGCAGCTATTATTTTGCTCAGCCTCATTATTATTTCAGCCACCACCACCGGGGTGTTCGTCAAGGGACTGATTATGTGCTTCATCGGGCTGATTGTTGCAATGATCGGCCAGGATCCCCTGGGTGGAATGTCACGGTTTACGTTCGGATTTTTTGCCATCAAATCCGGTATTCCGCTGCTGCCGATGCTCATCGGGCTTTTCGCCATTCCCGAAATACTCCAGGCCGTCGAAAAGAAATTTACTGCTTTTGTTAGAAAAGAATTCGATCTCAAGAAGGGCGAAAAATTAACCTTTAAAGAATTTCGCCGCTGTTTCAGGACCATTCTGAGATCAACCGCCATCGGGACCGCCCTGGGGATTATTCCCGGTGTCGGCCAGGTGGTCGCGGCATTTGTGGGTTACGCCGCCGCTAAAAATGCCTCCAAGCACCCTGAAACCTTCGGTAAGGGGGAATTAGAGGGGATTGCAGGGGCTGAAGCGGCCAACAATGCCGTCAATGGACCGACGCTGGTTCCCCTGCTTACCCTGGGTATTCCCGGAGACAAAGTCACGGCCATACTGCTGGGGGCCTTTATCGCGCAGGGGCTGCGTCCCGGGCCGCAGCTTTTCGCCGAACAGGGCGCATTGGTTTTTGCCATCCTGATCGCCATGATTTTAGCCAATATTCTTTTCGTTGTACTGGGTTATCTGACCATCCCCTTATTTGCCAGAGTCGTCAATATCCGCAAATCAGCACTTCTGCCGCTCACGGCCGTTTTTGCCTTTGCCGGATCCTATGTTTACCGATCCGACCCGTTTGATCTCCTCATACTGGTTTTCTTCGGAATCTTCGGTTATGTTGCCAAGAAATTGAGCTTTGACGTCACCCCCATGGTCATGGGCTATATTCTGGGTCCGGTACTTGAATATTCCTTTGGACAGACCGTAAACATGGCCCAGGGGGATACGCTGCATTACATCTTTATTGCGCGTCCGGTCACTGCAACGATTCTGGCGATCACGCCTTTTGTGACCGCCATGCTGTGGTGGCGCAGTTCGCGCCTGCGGCGTAAGCATATTAAAGAGCAAACGACTGCGGAACAACCGGTTCAAGGATGAAAGGAGGTGATACCCCGCAAACAGGTAACAGGTCCGTATTTTTATCAAAAGCCACGACAATCTTCATGTCCCTAAACATAAAAAAGGAGGATGTAAAATGACCATTCGAAAAATTAGCCGTTTTGTAATGCTGGCAGCTCTGTTGTGTTTTATCGGTTTTTCACCTGCCCTGGCCGACACTTATCCGAGCAAGCCGATTACGCTGATCATCCCGCTGGGTGCGGGGGGGTCGCATGATTTAAATGCGCGTGTGTTTACCAGCGTCATCCCGACCTACCTCGGCCAGGCAGTGGTAGTCAAACTGATGCCGGGTGCCGGGGGGCAAACCGGTACGGCGGCCGCTATTAAGGCCAAAGCGGACGGCTATACGCTGCTCTTCACCCATAATTACATCGATCAACTGCAGCCCCTACTCGAAAAACTGCCCTATGATACCCTCAAGGATCTCAAGACGGTCTGCCGCATCAATTATGGCGCGGCCAGCGTGGTGGTTCGATCTGAAAAGCCCTGGAAAACACTGGACGAAATGCTGGCTTATGGCAAAGAGAATCCCGGCAAACTTGTCTTTACCACCTCCGGAAACTGGGGCGCCACCATGACGCCGGGTGCAAGGGTGCTGCTCAAAGCAGGCGTGCAGGCCACCTATGTCCCGTACAAGGGCGGTGGCCCTGCCATGCAGGCCCTGCTTGCCGGTGATGGCGACTTTATGATGTCTTTTCCCTCCCAGGCCGGTCCGCTGATCGAGGCCGGTAAAATCCGTGCCCTCGCAAGCGCCGGTGATAAACCGGTGTTCGCGAAGGTTCCGACCCTGAAATCGTTGGGGTACGAGACCGGAACAATGGATCGAATCGTTATGGCACCCAAGGGTGTGCCTGAAGAGAGGATGAAGGTTCTGCGAGATGCCTTTGCCAAGCTGAATTCGGACAAAACCTATAAAAATTTGATGAAAAGAATCGGCGAGAACATGGAATTTTTGGATGGACCCGAATACGATAAGCTGCGTCCGAAGAATCAAGATGAATACCGAGAACTGGTCAAAAAAATCTCGGGGAAATAACCCGGCTACTGTCGCGGAACTGAAACTGGCATCTCCTCTGGCGGTGCCAGTTTTTTTAGATCAGGTTCTTCGGTGTCAGGTTTCAGGATTTAAAAGGTTTCAGGTGTCAGTGTTCAGGTGTCAGGCAAAATAGCGTGTTGCTGATAGCACCTGGTTCATAGCTTGAAGGCTGGGAGGCCAGAAAGCCTGGATGCTTTTGTGCTTTCAAGCCTTCCGGCTTCCCAGCCTATCCGCCTTTTTTTGAACCCTGACACCTGACACCTGAACCCTGACACCTACTATTGTAAATTACCAGCGGATGGCAATGCGGAATGCATTTGACCATATAAAGGGAGTGACTCCATGACGAGAAGAATCGGTTTTGTGGGCCTGGGGTTGATGGGCAGCCGAATGGTCGCTAATTTGATTTCGGCCGGTTTTGCGGTAATCGGATACGACATCGACCCTGACAGGGTAACCGCATTTGTTGAGGCCGGGGGAAACCCGGTAGACGACCCGGTTTCGATGACCGCCCAGGCGGATGTCATTATGCTTTCTTTGCCCAACTCAAATGTCGTTAACAGCGTTGTGGGTCAGGCGCTTAAATTGTTCGAGGCCAGTTGCGAAGGCCTGGTTTTGATCGACACCACCACTGCAGATCCGATTCTGTCGGAACAATTGGCCGTGCAGCTGAGAAAAAAGGGCATTGCAATGCTGGATGCAACCGTCAGCGGGACACCCAAAATGTGCGCCGAACGGGACATTACCTTAATGGTCGGCGGCGATGAAGAAGATTTTAAAAAATGTGAGTCGATTTTTTCAGCCCTGGCCAAAACAACCTATTATCTCGGTAAAAACGGATCCGGCGCACTCATGAAGCTGATCGTCAATCTGGTCCTGGGGCTTAACCGCATGGTTCTGGCAGAGGGGCTGGCGCTGGGCCAAAAGGCCGGAATGGACCTGCAAAAGTTGTTGGAAGTTCTTAAGCAATCGGCCGCCTACTCCAAAGCAATGGATATGAAAGGCGGCAAGATGGTTGCAGCGGATTTTTTGCCGGCCGAAGGTAAGCTGGCCTTTCATCTTAAAGATGTGCACCTGATGCTCGATTTGGGACGGCGATTGAATTTTCCGCTGCTGCTGAGCAGCCTGCACGCCCAGGCGTTGACGTCACTTGTTGCACGCGGAAAAGGAGACTGGGATAATGCGGCGATCATTTCTTTCTATCGGGATCTCGTTCAAGGATGATCTGGTGTTGAAACCACTTATCGCGTTGTGTCCTGCAAGTAATTTATAAAAAACGGTTTTATTTTAGGTGTCAGGTTTCGGGTGTCAGGTGTCAGGAAAATTCAGCGGACAGAGCACAGAAAACAGATGTCAGCGGAAAAGGGGCAAACTGTTTCGATTTTCTGTCATCTGACTTCTGTCATCTGTTATCTGACACCTGAACACTGACACCTGAAACCATAGTTATTACGACGTTTATAATTTTTTGTTGGAACACGGCACTAGAGAGGAGGATATACGTCATGGTGGAGGGAAAAAAGAAATACAGATTTTTGTTCATTCAACCGTTTCAATTGTCTACCGGCGGCAAGTTTGTGGACAAGTATCACTCTGCCGAACTGCCCGAAGCGCAACGGTTACGGATGGAATACCTCAATATCGGGCATTTGCTGGAGGATGTTGAATGGGATTTCCACGGAGGTCCGACACCGCCCTACGGGGATTGGGCGGTTGAGACCCGCGAGGAGTTTTGTCATGTGGCCGCCGCCCGTTTGCCGATTGTGCGTGAGGCCTGTGAGAGCGGTAAATACAATGCCATCATTCTGCTCGGCGGTGGTGAACCGGGTTATGTGGAGTCCAGAGAGATCGCTCGTAAATTCGGCATACCCGTGACGTCCTGTGCCTTTTCCCAGATGCACATTGCCTCCATGCTGGGCAACAAGTTCAGCATCATTGATTTTACCGAAACCCATAACATGTTTTATTACGACCTTGTGGTCCGCCACCGGTTTACCGACCGCTGTGCTTCCATCCGCAACATCAATTTCTACCACGGCCGGCCCGGCTATGAGGATGCCAGCACCATAGATGAGGAGCGCGACAAGGCCTTGAGCGGTGAGCCTTCGGAGGCCGTGGAACGGGCTGTCAAGGAGGCCGTTGCGGCCATTCAGGAAGACGGTGCCGAGGTGATCACCTTCGGATGCTCGGACGTCTTCTGGCTGCAATCGTTTCTGCAAAAGCGTCTGGCTGAATTGGGGTGGGAGATACCCGTACTGGAGGGTTACAGCTGTGCCATCGTGCTGGCCAAACTGTTTGTCGATCTGGGGGTCGATGCCAGCGGGCTGAATTTTCCAAGCGAACGCCCGCAGCAGTGGCGCCGGAAGAAGGTATTTTGAACGGTTCTACCTTAAGTAATTTACAATAGTAGGTGTCAGGCAAATAGCTCATAGCTGATAGCTCATGGGCTGGGAAGCAGTGAAGCTTGGAGGCTATAAGGCTGAAGGGCTCGCAAATAATTTAGCTTTCCAGCTTCCTGGCCTTATAGCTTCCAAG
Source organism: Desulfobacterales bacterium (assembly GCA_030145015.1). Next base: position 830 of record JAQYWI010000241.1, on the reverse strand, counting down.
CCTATCCGTTTTTTTTGAAACCAATTCTATTCAGATTTCTCCCACTTGGCATGCTTTACACTCCAGCCTGCGACAATGTCCTTGATGTTAACGACCTCTAGTTCTTCATCGAGAACTTCGATGCTGTGTTCTACGTTGGGCGGATTGTAGACCACCTCTCCGGGGCCCAGGATCTTTTCTTCCCCGCCAACATTCCATTTGCCCCGGCCCTTTAGCACGATCATAAACTGCTCGTTAGGGTGGGAATGGGGTTTGGCCTCTGTTCGGGGCGGATAGGATAAAAGCCCCACCTCTATCTTTTCACCCTGGATGGATGGGCCGTTTGCCGTAGAGTACTTGGGGGTAATGAGTTCTGCCTCAAGATCCTCCCATTTATAAAACGTCATATTTTTCTCCTCTTTTTTTCCTGACGGATGAGCTCGGATTAGAAGCTATCTCAAAAATTCATCTAACGCCCGCTGGTAAAGTTCTAAACCTATAAAAAGTGCCTATAACAGCAAGTGCGCTAAAGTGACAAGTGAACTAAAGTGACTAAAGTTAAGGAATTCTGCCCGTCGAGAGCCTCCCTTCGAGAGCCTCCCTTCGAGAGCCTCCCTTCGAGAGCCTCCCTTCGAGAGCGCCTCCCTTCGAGAGCCTCCCTTCGAGAGCCTCAGGGTCTAACGACAGGGTCTAACGACAGGGTCTAACGACAGGGTCGAACGACTGGGTCGAACGACTGGGTCGAACGACCTATTTTATTAAAAGATAGAGCGCGAGCGATGCCATAACTTTAGGCACTTTAGCTCATTTTAGGCATTTTAGGCACTTCTAACTTTAGAGCACCTTTAAAA
>JAQYWI010000074.1 GCA_030145015.1 Desulfobacterales bacterium | reverse complement strand
GCGTCTGAAATGCGCGAGACAGTCACTACCTTCAAGAAGGCAGATGAAGCATCTTTTTTGATTGAAAGAATTCTGTATTTTAACGGGAGGTTAATAACAATAAGCACCTGGCATCTTGAAAATAAATCGCTTTTTCAGTGGTGGTGAACCAAAAGATAGAATAATTAAAATTGGCCTTTGGATTCACTAATCAGTATCAAAGTATTTGCGTATCAAAAATTGTATCGTTATTTCTTCTGGCAATTGTTTTCAGAACCATTTACGTTGAACTCTAAACCGAAGAAAGGGGGACTGGATGAAATCAAACAGATTCTGGATCATTGCTTCATCTGTATTGGCTATTTTCCTCATAGCTTGGAGCGCTGCACCAGCTTTCGCTCAAGAGGCAAAACCTAACATTCTGGTTATCTTTGGCGATGATATCGGCATGTGGAACGTCTCCGCCTACCATCGCGGGATGATGGGGGGGAGCACGCCCAACATCGATCGTATCGCCAATGAGGGCGCGATGTTCACCGACTATTACGCGCAACAGAGCTGCACCGCCGGCCGGGCGGCATTTATTCTTGGCCAGAGCCCTTACCGCACAGGCCTTTTGACAATAGGATTGCCCGGCGCGAAAGAAGGTATCAGCGAGAAGGACCCCACGCTGGCCGAGTTGCTCAAGAACCACGGCTACATGACCGGCCAGTTCGGCAAGAACCATCTTGGAGACCGGGACGAACACCTGCCGACCAACCACGGCTTTGACGAGTTCTTCGGCAACCTCTACCACCTCAATGCCGAAGAGGAGCCGGAGACCTACCATTACCCGAAGGATCCCGAGTTCCACAAGAAGTTTGGACCGCGGGGTGTTCTCAAAGCCACCGCCGATGGCAAGATCGAGGACACCGGCCCCATGACCCGCAAGCGCATGGAGACCGCTGATGATGAGTTCCTGGCTGGCAGCCTGGACTTTATCGATCGCGCCCACAAAGCCGGCAAGCCTTTCTTTATCTGGCACAACTCCACCCGGATGCATGTCTGGACGCGGCTGAGTCCCAAGTGGCAGGGCAAGACCGGTTACGGGCTCTATGCCGACGGCATGGCCGATCATGACTCCCAGGTGGGTAAGTTGCTCGATAAACTGGATAAGCTCGGTATCGCTGATAACACTATCGTCGTCTATACCACTGACAACGGTGCTGAGCTGATGAGCTGGCCGGACGGTGGCACGATTCCCTTCAAGGGCGAGAAGGGCACGACCTGGGAGGGCGGTTTTCGCGTTCCCGCCATGGTCCGCTGGCCTGGCGTTGCCAAGCCCGGAACCATCATCAACGACATCTTTTCCATGGAGGACTGGATTCCAACCCTGATGGCGGCTGCGGGCGAGCCTGATATCAAGGAGAAGCTCTTGAAGGGCCACGAGGCCAACGGTAAGACCTTCAAGGTTCACCTTGACGGCTACAACCAGATGGACCTGCTCGCCGGTAAAGGGCCCGGTGCGCGCGACGAGATATTTTACTTCGATGCCGGCGGCAATCTCAATGCGCTTCGGTATAAAGATTGGAAGGCCCACTTTACGTACATTGAAGGTGACTTGACCACGGCATACCGTAAAACACCGAGCTGGCCGATCGTCTTCAACTTGCGCATGTCCCCGTTCGAGAGACCTTACTTCGAGTCCAGGATGTACCTGCGCTGGCTGGCCGATCAGATGTGGATGTTCGTCCCAGCGCAGCAAATCGTCGCTAAGTTTCTTGCCTCGTTTAAGGAGTTCCCGCAACGCCAGCCGGTTGCTTCTTTAAGTATTCAGAAGGCGATGGAGCAGATGCAAAAACAGGCTCCGCATGGGAACTGAAATTGATTGGATCTACGATTGACTTCGGTGTGGCCCAGGGGCATTAACCTGAGTGCCAATCCGCTTGAAAAGATGCGCTAATAAAAAAATGATCTGAAAGGAGGGATACATGAGGTTTATCCTTCGAAAGATTCTCGCGGCGGTATTGTTAACCTTAATAATGTGCCCCTCGATTAGGGCCGGCGGTCTCTGGCTGTATGAAGAAGGCACTCCGGATCTGGGCACCGCCGGAGCCGGGCGGGCAGCTGCGGCCAAAGATGCCTCCACGGCCGGCGGCAATCCGGCCGGCATGACGCTGTTGAAAGGCTCCCAGATGACCGCCGGCGCTCAGACGCTTTTTCCTCAGATAAAGTTTGACGTCGATGACAGCTCTTTTGGGGGCGGCAACGGCGGCAATGCCGGTTATTTTACCCCGGCTGCATCCTTTTTCTATGTCCACAGCCTAACGTCGGATTTCAAACTGGGAGTAGCCACCGGTTCATATTTTGGTCTTGGGCTCGATTATGATGACGACTGGGCCGGGCGCTACTACTTTCAGGAAGGTAAATTTCTTACGTTCGGCGTCAATCCGGTGGCGGCATACCGCATCAACAAATACCTTTCGGTGGGCGGCGGTTTCAGCGTGGTGGTTTCAAACTATGAGGCCAAGACGGCTCTTCGAAATCTTGAGCCCGGCAGTGGGGACGGTCGGCTCAAATTCGAAGACTACGATGTTGGCTACGGGGGAAATGCCGGCGTGATGATCACACCCAGAGAAGGCACCCGTTTCGGTATCACATACCGATCTAAGGTAGATTTGGAGTATAAGGACAAACCGGACCTGAATGGTGTCGGACCTTTGCTGCAGGCAGCGCTCAACGCCACGGGTTTGGCCGGCGCTAAAGTAAAGCTCGATATGGAACTTCCCCAGGCGGTTATGGCAAGCGCTTATCATGAGTTTACAGATAAACTTGCAATCATGGGCAATGTCGGCTGGCAGGAATGGAGCAGTTTCGGCAATATCGGCGTGTCGGTTGACAGCGATACATCGGCGAGCGCCACCCAGGACCTGGATTATGACGACACCTGGCATTTCGCCTTTGGGGTTCAGTACCGCATCGCTCAGCCCTGGCTGTTTTCCACCGGTTTTGCCTATGACACGTCTCCGGCCGATAGCGGCAAAAAACGTACACCGGCCTTGCCGCTGGATCGTCAAATTCGTGTAGGGGCGGGAGTGCAATACGAATTTAACCAGGATATCACCTTAGGTGCGGCCTACGAATACCTCGATCTCGGTGACGCTAACATCGACCTCACCGGTGGCAACCTTAGAGGAGACCTGAAAGGTGACTATAAGAAAAACCGCATCCATTTCATTGGTTTAAATGTGGTCTGGAAGTTTTAACCCGAATATTAATCTTAAAATCTGCCTGTTTATTTTCGATAAATTAAAAACAGCAGGGCAATTTTGGGTTGCGGAACAAAATCCTTAATTTTATTGAATTGTGTATCCAGGCGATTAAGAAAGGAAGAGGATATGAAATATCTTTTTGTTTGCCGCAGGATGGCTGTATTTGTATTGCTTTTAATCGCAATAGGGGTGTTGACAAACTCGGCGGAAGCTCGAGATCCGCTTCCTTCCTGGAATGAAGGAAGCGCTAAACGATCCATAATCGACTTCGTAAACCGCGTGACCCAATCCGGCAGTCAGGACTTTGTGGTTCCGGAGCAGCGCATTGCCACCTTCGACAACGACGGCACTCTCTGGAGTGAACAGCCGATGTATTTTCAGCTCTTCTTTGTCATCGATCGGGTAAAGGCGCTTGCGCCGAAGAACCCTGCATGGAAGACCCAACAGCCGTTTAAAGCCGTCCTTGAAAACGACATGCAGGCGCTTGCCGCTTCAGGCGAGAAGGGATTATTGGAACTCGTAATGGCTACACATGCCGGCAACACAACCGAGGAATTCGAGCAAACCGTAAAGGATTGGCTGTCCACGGCAAAACATCCGAAGACCGGCCGGCCATACACGGACCTTGTTTATCAACCGATGTTAGAGGTCTTAGCTTATCTGAGGGCCAACGGCTTCAAGAACTACATCGTCTCAGGCGGAGGTATTGAGTTCATGCGACCGTGGACCGAGCGTGTTTACGGTATCCCGCCGGAACAAGTGGTAGGCTCGAGCATCAAGACAAAATTTGAAATGCGTAAGGGCCATCCCGTGCTCGTCCGGCTTCCGGAAATCAACTTTATCGACGACAAAGCTGGAAAACCTGTCGGCATCAACCAGCATATCGGTCGGCGTCCGATTGCCGCCTTCGGCAATTCAGATGGCGACCTGCAGATGCTTCAATGGACCGCGGCCGGAAAAGGTGCACGATATATGCTCATCGTCCACCATACCGACTCAGAGCGGGAGTGGGCCTATGATAGAAAGTCGAAAATTGGTCATCTGGATAAGGCGCTGGATGAAGCGCTCAATAGTGGCTGGGCCGTGGTGGACATGAAGCAAGACTGGAAGGTTATTTACCCTTTTCAGCTCAAATAAAACCACCACCGGAAAAATGTTCAGTGCCCTTCGTCTATCATTGTTCACTCAGATATTTAGATTATAAATAGTAGTTGGATTGCGATACGCAATCTGAAAAATAGCTGAATGATAGATTGCGGCTATGAAGGGAAAATCGCAAATTATTGCATATATCTTCTGTTAATCTTAAAATATTTTCAAACCCAAAAAGTACATATTATTCTAACAGATCTTTAAATTTATCCTGCCTCTAAAACGTGCGATACCTAATTTAGATCTAAATATATCAGGATATACGTGCACAATGTATAATAGATGGCCGGATGGATTTCTGCGAATTAATCCAGGATTCTTAGGAGCCTTAGAATCAGAGAATCGGTGGATTTGCCCGGGGAGTTGAGCATAATGACATAGCGGTAGAGTCCGCCGTGGGCGCTTTTGATATATCCGGCACGGGTGCTGATGCCTTGAAGGGTGCCGGTCTTATAATATTCTCTTCCACTGCGGCGCATCAGATAGTGATAGGGCAGAAACTCCTGGAGAACCCGGTCCATCTGGGTAGCCGAGACTTTATTGTCTCTGGATATTCCGGAGCCTTCTACAATCGATAAATCTTCGATGTCCAGCATGTCTTTGGCATAGTCGCGTGCGATGGTGACGCCTTTGGCGAGGGTGCCCGGTGGCCCGATGATTTCCGCGCCGGTGGCGATGAGTAGCTGGTTGGTCGTAAAATTATTGGAGTGTTCCAGGAGCTTTGCGACAATCTGCGCCAGCGAGTATGGGGAATCGTATCTGAATATCAGCCGGTCGGTTTTGGGATTTATACGTGCTAATTTGATCTGCCCGGAGAAACGGATACCCTGTTTTTCAAGGAAATATTGGAAAAGTTTACCCGCGTAAATGGCAACTTCATTTTTGTTGTGCGAAAAAACGATGCGACCTTTATTTGATTTCGATGCTTTTATTTTCTGGATCACAAACGGCAGCAGCGGTGTTTGCGGTTCGGCACTGACATACCCTTGGGAGGTGTGTTTAAAGTTGACGGTATTAAAATTGACGCATAAGGCGCCATTGGGGGCATCATATGGCTGTGAGGACGAGGAGATGCCGGGAATCGTAAGTGGCTGACTAAAATAGGAATCATCTAAAACCAGATCATTCATGGGTTGTGTATTTTTCAAGAGCACTGCCAGGACTTGCGATATTTTGATAATAACCTCTGAGACCAAAAGTGGATCGCCATATCCTTTGATTCCCAGATTTGACTGTTCGTCCAGATAAAATTCGGTCGGAAATCGGTAATCGTTGCCGAGATAATGCAAGGCGACCAGGGCGGTGAAGGTTTTTAAAATCGAAGCCGGAATCCGTTTTTTATCGGCATTTTTCGCCAATAAAATGTGCCCCCGAGAGCCGGTGACGAGGATGGCGTCATTCTTGCCGATAAAACCATCCAGGGCATCAAGATCTTGGGCCAAGAGGTAGAACGGGTTCAACAGGATGCTCGCAAAAAATCCCAGCAAAAAAAGCGCCTTGGTGATTTTTTGCCGGAGAGGGCATTGCCGGTTAGAAGAAAAAATGTGCTTTAGCTGAAATCGCATCACTAGGGACTTTCAATGATAATCGTCACCGGACCGTCATTGATCAGCGCAACTTCCATCATTGCGCGAAAACGGCCGGTCTGAACTGCGACACCCTTTGCGCGCACAACATTAACAAACCGCTCGTAAAGGTCGGTCGCTTTTTCGGGCTCAGCAGCTTCTATAAAGGAGGGGCGTCTGCCCTTGCGGCAATCCGCTAACAGCGTAAATTGAGAAACGGCCAGCAATTCGCCGCCCGTTTCGAGCAACGACCGGTTCATTTTGCGGTCTTCGTCTTCAAATATTCTCAGGTTGATGATCTTGTTGGCCAGATAATCTGCATCTTTGGCAGTGTCGCCTTTGGCAACTCCCAGCAAAACCAGGAGCCCGCTGCCGATTTGCCCTAGAATTTCATTATCTGTTGTGACGGTGCTTTGTTTGACTCTTTGAACAACCGCGCGCATTTTCAGTGATTTTTAGCTTGAGATTAATGAGTTTAATTGCTAGGCTTCATTATATGGTTTGTTTATCCCATGAACCGTATTATTTTTCAACCAAATGGAACACGAAGGTACCCAATATAGCGCTAAAGCTTCACTGCGTGCCCATCATTCCGTTGTTCCATTATTCCAATCGCACGACCTGGAGGCTCTCGACAGGTTGTGAGCGAAGCGAACTAGGTCCTGCGGTGCGCTGCGAGATCCCCCGAACCTTATTCGCTTGAAGAATAATTATTTTTATAATATAAATAACTTATGCAGCCTATTCGATTAGAGCTTTCGTTTTTAGCGCTGATAACGCCACCTACCGATTTGAACGGATAAGTAGCGGGAGATGACTTTTTGAAGAAAAAAAACCTATATGCCAAGCTCAATTTAATTTTTGGTCTCTTCTTTTTCTTTCCGGTTTTGGGGTTTATTTTTTTTAGCATCAAGTATGACATGCTAAAAGACAAGTATGTTCCCTTATTTTTTCTGGGCATCCTGATCTTCTCATTTGTCGGATTCACGATACTCAAAAATCTGTTTGACAAGATCACCCGTATTTCAGAGCAAATGTCATCTAATTATCTTGATGAACTATCAGATGATCAGGCCTCTCGCGGAACCGATGAACTCCACAGCATTGTTGAATCATTTGCGGCCATCGAAAGGCGTTTCGGGCGGACATTCAACGAGCTTGAAAAGAAGTCGTCTGAGATATCCATCCTCAAAGATCTTTCAGAGCTTTGCTATGTCACCTTTGACCCGGAGGAGATCCTGCACATAACACTTGAGCGCGCTTTAATGCTGACCAAATCTGATCTCGGTTCAATCCTGACGCTCCAAAAAAACGAACCAAAGTCCTTTGTTGTTAAGGCCACGGTCGGTCTTGGAAAATTTGTCAAGGCGGGCGACCGGATCGATTTTGAAACAAGCATCGCCAAATATGCGGTAATTAATAAATCGCCTCTTGTGGTTGAGGATATCGAAACAGACAATCGATTCGGAAGGGCCAACCTGGCACATTATGGAACGAACTCCTTTGTCTGTATGCCGATTAAAACCAGCAAAGATATTTTCGGAGTTTTGACAATTTCATCGCGAAATTTTGATCGCGTATACTCTCAGGATGATGTGGAGGTGTTGACCCCTCTTCTGAGTAATGCGGCTTTTACTTATGAAAACCTACGTCTGCTGAAAGAAAACGAACGCAACAGAATACACCTGCGGTCCATCGAAAAAATATTTAAAATATTAATTTCAAGTTTTAGAGATACCGAACTTGTGCATGCGGTGCTCAATGAACTTCAAAGCGTGGTTCCATTTGAGCTTGCTTGCGTGTTGACCGAAGACGAAGCCAAAGCCGGGCACTTAAAAATTTTCGACCTGCTCATCGGCGGCCAGTCCAACCTTGCCCGCGGCGCCAGTTATGCTTACAAAGGATCTATCATTGAAAAAGTATTTAAACAGGAAACCAGCCTGCTTGCGGACAATACCGGTTCAAGTGCCAACGCGGTGGATCGCGAGCTATTTGCTGAACATGGATGCACATGTTGTCTGCTTGCGCCGTTGAAAACCGATGGCGTTGTAACCGGCATATTAGCATTGTCAGCCAAAGAAGTCGGTACTTTTTATAATGTTCAAAAGTTCATCACTTGGATCGCGAACGGTCTTTCGCTGGCGATTGAACGCAATCGGCTTTCCGCAGCGGTTGTTAAGCGTAATCGGGAATTGGATACAATCCGTCAGATCGGCAGCGCACTGGCTTCATCCACATTTGATATCAGCAAAGTTCTGAAATACACAATGGACATGATCCGTGAGGTGATGGACGTCGAAGCGGGTTCGCTCTTATTTCTGGAAGAAGACGAACTCGAGATCGCAGTGGCATTTAATATTAAAATTAAAGCCATGAAAAAATTCCGCCTCAAAATCGGTCAGGGAATTGCCGGTTATGTGGCTGCCAGGGGTAAATCGATCCTGGTCAACGATATTGAAAAATCTCCCCATTTCTTTCCGATGGTTGATCAATCCACCGGTTTTGAAACCCAATCGGCGTTGTGCGTGCCGATGGTATCCCAGGGAAAAGTGATTGGTGTTGTCGAGGTGCTCAATAAGATAAACGGGGAGTTTAGCATAGATGATAAGGACCTGTTACAATCCATAGCAACCTCTGTCTGTATTGCGCTGGAAAACGCCCGTCTTTACAAAGAGACCGTATCCATGGCCGAACAAGAGCGCGATATTCGCCATATGTTTCAAAAATTTGTCCCCAAGGAGGTTTTGGATAAAATCATTTATGATTCGGAAAACGGTAAACCGGAAATTGAAGAATTAAAGACACTTACGTTATTGAATATCGACATCCGGGGCTTTTCGGATCTATCCCGACAGATCGGTTCTCAAAAAACGGTATCGCTTTTAAACAGCTTTTTTTCGGTTATGGGCGGAATTGTGTTTAAACATAATGGAATCGTCGATAAATATCTGGGAGATGGGTTTTTGGCGTTGTTCGGTGCACCGGTATCAAGTACCAAGGATGCCGATAATGCCATAACCGCAGGGTTTGAGATGAAAAAATCCCTTAGCGCCGTGAATCGATATTTGGAAAAGAAATACGGCGCAACGGTCCGAATGGGAATTAGTATTCACACCGGAGAGGTGGTGGTTGGAAATATTGGATTTGAAAAGAAAATGGACTACACCGTGATCGGCGATCCCGTAAATACGGTTTTCAGGTTGCAGAATCTTACAAAATCGTTTCCGAATGGAATCCTAATTAGCGAAAACACCTTGCGGGCGACACGATCCAGACCGGATGTAGGAGAAATCAAGATTTCAGCCGACCTGGCACATGAATTTAGCGGCACCAAAGTCTATGAACTCTTGAGCCAAAAACCAGGCAAACCTTACGCTGTTGCCGTCAATTAGTTATCCTGTATTCCGTGCATTCAAAACGCCGTCTCATCCCCAGGGTTGCACCAACATTTTTGCCCCTTTCATTTCGTCGATGCATCGGTTCACCGATTTAAAGGCTGCGCAATTTTCATTGCCGATTCTTGACAACGACCGCTTTACCCATTAGTTTGACAGGAACATCGGGCTGTCTCAATGCGGGTTTGTGACGGAGGAAGATATGGAAAAGGAATATCAGGGGACATTAAAAGGGCAGTTTCTTCTATCCATGCCCAGTTTGTTGGATCCCAATTTCCACCAAACCGTGACATGTATGTGTGAACACAATTCGGAAGGTGCCATGGGACTGGTGGTCAACCGTGTTCATGAGGGCCTGACGGCAAAGGATATTTTCGAAGAGCTGAAAATTGATTATGCCGAAGGCGCAGAATCCATCCTGGTCCATATGGGCGGTCCGGTTCACATCAGCGAGCTATTCGTACTTCATGGTCCTCCCTTTGACTGGGAAGCCTGCTTAAAGATTACCCCAACCCTTGCGATGAGTAATACCAGGGATATTATAGAGTCGGTTGCATTGGGCCAAGGACCGGATTCATTTATTATAACTCTCGGTTGCGCCGGTTGGGGTCCCGGGCAGCTGGAAGCCGAGATTAAGGAAAATGCCTGGTTAAACTATCCAATTTTCGAGGAGAATATTTTTAAAATGCCGGTTGAAAAGCGCTGGGAGGAGGCGGTGAAAAAGATGGGAATCAATCCCACGCTGCTTTCCGATACCGCCGGTCATGCTTAATGGGGGCTTTGCGTTTGTTTTAAGCGCTTGACTTCGCTTTCGCTTTAGGTTTTTTTTTCTTCAAACAAACTTTATCTTTTTTGACGAAAGCGCACAATTTCGGATTATAGTATTCTTTACAATTTAATGGGTTATATAGCGGGCACTCAGGATGTTTTTCGGACATATATTAATTTTTCCCTTCTTAATTTAAATTCCTTGCCAAACCGGCTTTTTGTCGCGGTGACCTTTTTCAAATGACTCCAATTCATCTTTTGAGCAACCGCCTAAGGAATTGGCAGACAGCTGGTGATCATTCGTTTTTTGAAATACTGAACCGCTAAGCGTGCCATAAAAATTGACCCTGCCCGCCGTAATTCTGCCAAAACGCCGTTTTAATACCATAAAATCTTTGGCTTTACAAGGTATTATATCATATTCAATTCTGCTCAAAAAGGTTTTGAATTCAGATTAGGCTGTTAAATTTTTTTCCTGGGATAACATTAACCTTAAGCACCTCACTTCTATGGAGGCCGGCAAAATGATAACAGCAGGAATCGATTGCGGTGCAAAGAACACCAAAACCATTATCATGAAGGACGGGGAGATCGTCGGCAAAGGCATGATTCTGACCGGTTTTGATCATGAAAAAGCCATCCGGGAATCCCTGGGCCGGGCCCTAAAAGATGCGGGTATTTCCAAAGATGATGTCCGAAAAATTTATGGTACCGGTTCCGGTCGAAAAGCCGTTAAAATGGCAGATGATTCAATCGATGAAATTAAGGCCATGTCAAAAGGCGCCAATTTTTTCTTTCCCAATGCGCGCACCGTAACCGACGTGGGCGCTGAAGAGGGGCGGGCCGCCAAGATAGATGAAAAAGGCAATCCGATTGATTTTGCGATTAATGAAAAATGTGCTGCCGGCGCCGGTGCTTTTATTGAATCCATGGCACGGGCGCTTGAGGTCGGCATTGAAGAAATGGGTCCGTTATGTTTGGAATCCGATAAGGAAATTCCGATGAATGCCCAGTGCGTCATTTTTGCCGAATCAGAAGTCGTCGAACTGATACATGCCAACACCGATAAGCCCGAAATCAGCAAGGCTATCCATGATGCGATGGCCGGCCGAATCGCATCCATCATTCGCCGCATCGGCGTAAATGAAGACATTGTCATGGTCGGCGGTGTGGGTTACAACCCGGGATTTATATCGGCGATGAAAAGGGAATTGAAAGTCGATAACATCTATATCCCGGATGAGCCGGAATATGCTGCCGCCGTCGGCGCGGCGGTCGTGGCTGCGGAAACGGGATAAGATCTGTTAATCATTATCTGTTTCGAAGACAGGTAATAAAAGTTCCAGAGGTGCTCTAAAGTTAGAAGTGCCTAAAATGCCTAAAATGAGCTAAAATGCCTAAAGTTGAGGAATTCTACCCGTCGAGAGCCTCCCTTCGAGAGCCTCCCTTCGAGGGCCTCCCTTCGAGAGCCTCAGGGTCGAACGACAGGGTCGAACGACAGGGTCTAACGACAGGGTCTAACGACAGGGTCGAACGATCATATTTATTATTAAAGATGGGGTGCCACGCTGCGCGAGCGAAACCATAATTTTAGGCATTTTAGATCATTTTTAATTTTAGCTCATTTGTTATTGTTAAAACTGTACCATCGGGTGTTAAATGCATTTTTGAGATAGATTTTAATAGCGAATAACCACATCGTTAATGGATCTCAATATGGCCGAAGAAAAAAAACAACAGTTCTGGCGCTGGACAGAGGCTAACTGGAAAAATCCCGATATTGACTGGAAGACTGCCAAATATATCACCGTCGGTATTGATGTGGGTTCCGTCAGTTCTCAAGCCGTCATCATGGCAGACGGGCAAATTTTTACCTACGGTAACATGCGTACCGGTTCGGATAGTCCGGACAGTGCCCGCAAAGCGCTTAAATTTGCATTGGCGGCCACGGATATGCCCGAAGATCGCATGGATTATTGTATCGGCACCGGTTACGGTCGGGTCAATGTGCCGATGGCAGATCGATCGATTACCGAAATTGCCTGTCATGCACGTGGTGCCAATTTCATTTACGGTAACAAAGTTCGAACCGTTTTGGACGTCGGCGGCCAGGATATTAAAGCCATCCAGTGCGACGAAAAGGGCAAAGTCACCAATTTTTTGATGAATGACAAATGCGCAGCCGGTACGGGGCGCGGCATGGAAGTATTTGCCGACCTGCTGGGCCTACCGATTAACGATGTCGGCGACCGGTCTTTTGAGTTTGAGGGCGAAGAACCCGCTGCCGTTTCCAGCATATGCGTGGTTTACGCTAAATCTGAGGCCATCGGCCTGCTGCGCAAAGGCTGGCATAAAGAAGAAGTTCTGGCAGCCTATTGCAAGGCCATGGCCGAACGGATTTACGAGCTGATCGAACGCCTGGGCGTCAAAGCCGAGTTTGCGGTTACCGGCGGAATGGCGAAAAATCGCGGGGTTATGGATCGCCTGATGCCCATGGTCGGACTCAAGCGCATGCAAACGAAATGGGATACCCAGATCGCGGGAGCCGCCGGTGCCGCCCTGATAGGGTATACGCTGTGTCAAAAAGGGAAAGGCAGGAAGAAATAATCAATTAGCTCAAAGGTTCAAGGACTTGTTAGATTCGTTTTATTAGTTTCATTGGTTGAATGGGTTGGCTTAAACCGAACCAATCGAACGAATTAAACCAATCAAACCAATTAAACAGTAGGGCGGCCCTCTGTGGCCGCCGTTCATGGCCGGCACGGAGGTCGGCCCTACTATTAACGAGTAACAAATAACGAATAACTAAAACCCGAAAGGGTTTTTAAATGGATACAATAAATTTGACCATCGATGGGCAGCCGGTTGAAGTGCCCGCCGGGACGACGATTTTGGAAGCAGCCCGTAAGGCAGATATTTATATTCCGAGTCTGTGCTACCATCCCGATCTGCCGCCGGCCAGGGAGCGCCCCGCGGTTCGAGCCGTTTTCCATGGCGCCCACAAAATAGAAAATGTTATGCCGGAAAAAACCGGTAAAGGCTGCGGCATCTGTGTGGTTGAGGTCGAGGGCCAAAACGACCTGGTGGGTTCCTGTGCGGCCCAAGCGGCCGATGGGATGGTTATTGTCACCCAAAATGAGCGCATCAGGGAAAAACGACAGGAAAATCTGGTGCCCATCATGGTCCGGCATCGGCATGCCTGCCTGACCTGTGCCCAGCAGGAAGGATGTCCTCGGACCCAGTGTTCCACCAATGTGCCTGAAAATGAGCGCTGCTGCCCACAGTTCGGGCATTGTGAACTTCAAACGGTGGCCGATTTTATCGGCATCCCGGATGCCACCCCCAGTTGGGTGCCCACCGATTATCCGGTTTTCAGAGATGATCCCCTGTTTGAAAGAGATTATAACCTGTGCATTGGCTGCACCCGCTGCGTGCGTGCCTGCCGTGACATGCGCGGTATTGACGCGCTCGGGTTTGTCTTTGATGGTGAGGGGCAGATCCAGGTCGGCACTGTCGCCGAAACTCTGGAAGATTCCGGCTGTAAATTTTGTACGGCCTGCGTTGAAGTGTGCCCCACCGGGGCCCTGGTGGATAAATCCGTGGAGCCGGCAACCCGGGCGGATGATCTGGTTCCGTGCAAAACCGCCTGTCCGGCCCATATTGATGTTCCCGGCTACCTGAGAATGTGTGCCCGGGGCAAACGGGATGAAGCCAACGCCATCATCCGGGAAAAGGTGCCTTTCCCCGGTATTCTGGGCCGGGTCTGTATTCATCCCTGTGAAGATGCTTGCCGCCGCGGCGAGGTCAATCAATCTATTTCTATTTGTGCGCTGAAACGCTATGCCGCCGATGGTGAAAAGGGCCTGTGGAAAAAAGAAAACCGAATGGAAGCCGCTAGCGGTAAGAAAGTCGCCATTGTCGGCGCCGGGCCGGCCGGACTTACGGCGGCCTTTTACCTCCGCAAAAAAGGGCATGCGGTTACTATTTTCGATGCCGGTAAAGCCGCCGGTGGCATGATGCGTTATGGAATCCCCCAATATCGTCTACCCGCTGAAATTTTGGATAAGGAAATTAATGAGATTTTAGACCTCGGAATCGATCTGAAATCCGGGCAGGTACTGGGCAAAGACATTACGCTGGATCAGCTGACTGACGACGGCTACGATGCCGTTTTTTTGGGTGTCGGTGCCCGGAACAGCCGTCGCATTCCGCTGGAAGGGTGCGATGTCCCGGATGTGCTCTGGGGGGTCGAATTTCTGCGCCGGGTGGCAGAAGGTGAAGATATCAAACTCAAGGGCAGTGTGGTGGTTGTCGGCGGCGGCAATCTCGCTGTGGATGTGGCCATGACGGCGCTGCGCTGCGGTGCCGGCGATGTCAAAATAGTCTGCCTGGAATGTCTGGATGAGATGCCCGCCGACCCGTGGGAGTTTGAAGAAGCCAAAGCCGAAGGCGTGGAGGTCATGCCGTCCTGGGGGCCGGATCGCGTGATTACTGAGGACGGTAAAGTCACCCGTCTGGATCTGGTTGAATGTACCTGCGTATTTGACGAGCAGGGTCAATTTTGTCCCGAATTCAGCCAGACCAAAGCGTGTATTCTGGTGGAACAGGTCATTTTAGCCGTCGGCCAGGCGGCCGATCTTTCGTTTCTGGAGGATGGCAGCCCGATAAGGGTCGACCGGGGCTTGATTGTTGTCGATGAGGACTCTTTAGAGACCGATATGAAAGGCATTTATGCCGGCGGGGATATTACCAAAACGCCGGGTGCGATTATTTACGCAATTGCGGCCGGCCGGCGGGCCGCTGCGTCTATCGATAAGGTCCTGGGAGGCGCCGGCGATATCGATGAAGTGTTATTTCCGCGCGGCAACCCGGATGCACATCTGGGCCGTGATGAAGGATTTGCGGCCTGGTCCAAAGAAAAGGTGCCCGCGCTTGATGCCGCGATCCGGATAAAAGGCTTTCAGGAAGTTGCCGTGGGTTACAGCGATGAACAGGCGGCCGGGGAGGCTAAACGCTGCCTGCAGTGTGATCTGCGGCTTCATCTGGGCTGTAACCCGGTTCCGCCGCATGATTGGCGCCCTTTCGACCAGGAGAACATTAATCAGGTGCCCGCCGCTGAAGGTGTGTTCCAGCTGCTGGACGAGGCGCATCATGTTCTGGCAATTAAAGGGACGGACAATCTTCGCCAGGAACTCCTGACGGCTTTGGAGGGCAATGATAATATCGCTTGGTTTGAATATGAAGAAAATAAAATGTATTCCCAACGCGAAAGTGAGCTGATCCAGAAATATCTTCAGGAACACGGTGAGATGCCGGGCGGGGGAGGGGATGATCTTTTCTAAAGCCCGGCTCCTGGCTACTTGCCGCTTGTCTCCGGCATCTTGTCACTGGTGGTCATTTAATAGATAGTTGTTTTTTTAATGGTTACTGGAATTCGGTTTTAAGATTTTTGGAATAAAAGATATTCCGGATCTCAATTTAAGTTGTCATTGACCGATAACCAGATACAAGCCGCCAGGAGTCAGTTGCCAGCGGCCAAAAGCCAGAGGCAAGCAGCCAGAAGCTATTCTAAAACTTTTCGCAGATTGATAAATTTGCTGCGGTCGAATCCGAGGGTTTTAAAAAAGGAAAGCAGGTCAGTTGAATCCCATCGGACCGTGGTGTAAACGTTATCAACGCCTGCGGCTTTGTGAATTTTAAATATTTTTTGAGCCAGACTGGCACCGATTCCCTGGCCCATGAAATTCGGGTCCACTCCTAAGGTCGCAATCCAGGCACTTTTAGCTTCGCCAAATCCGGCGGTGAGAATGTAGCTGATCATAAAGCCTACGACCTTGCCCTGATGTTCTGCGACGAAGCAAGCTTCCTCACCGCTCTGGGCGTGTTCTTCCACAACGCTTTTGAAATCCGGTTCAACAGGACGCCGCGTGATCGCTGCGTAGATCTGGCCGATCACTTCTGCATCCTCAACTTTTAGCCGTCTAATTTGAAAATTTTCCACAGGCAAGTTCCTTATCGATGGAGGGGTTAATCGGTTCTGATGATTTTTACCTTGTGGCCAACCCAATTCGGAGGCAGATAAACCCTGCCGCTGTTGCCACTGGATTTGACCCGCTTTTCGATCATCTCCTCACCGTATATTTCAAATTTCACCTTGCTATTCGGTGTTTCAGCAGCGGCTTCTTTCTCATTATCTTCCGTTTTCATATGTATATCTTTTGCATTCGGCATGTTAAAAAGCCTTTTCCTAATTTCCGCAAAGCCTATAACCATCTAAAATTATAAGTTAAATTTAAATATTGCGTTTTGACACAATATTTAATAAAGCTACATTAAAGCTACATTGTATCAGAGTCAAGAAAAATTAATAAAAATAGATTTGCATTCGACTCGGCTGAGCTCGTCGCAGGCCAAAATCCGCAATCGACTCGGCTGAGCTCGTCGCAGGCCGCAATGGAAAGAGTGGACAAATGATTACCGTCGGCATTGATGTAGGTTCCATAACGACCAAGGCTGCAGTGTTTAAAGACGGCAAATTGATTTCGGACAGAGTCATATCGACCGGCTATAATGCCCAGGATGCCGGGACAAAAGTCTATGAAAATATTTTGGATGAATTGGGAATACCCCCGTCATCGGTGACCAGAATTATTTCAACCGGTTACGGCAGGAATAGTGTTACCATTGCCGATAAAGCCATAACCGAGATTACCTGTCATGCGGCCGGTGCTCACTTTTTGAATCCGAGCGTGCGCGCGATTATTGACATCGGTGGTCAGGACAGCAAAGCGATTGTGGTGGACGAGAACGGGCGCGTAAAAGATTTTGCCATGAATGATAAATGCGCTGCCGGAACCGGGCGATTTTTAGAGGTCATGGCAAGAGCCCTTGAGGTCGATCTGGATAATTTTGGTAAATTTTCCCTGGAGGCCGATACGCCCGCCAAGATCAGCAGCCTGTGTACTGTTTTTGCGGAATCAGAAGTCATCTCGCTTATCTCCAAAGGAGAAAAGAGACAAAACATCATTGCCGGAATCCACGAATCCATAGCCGCCCGGGTGGTGGCCATGGCCGGCCGCATCGGTCTGACGGCACCGGTGATGATGACCGGTGGCGTTGCTAAAAATAAGGGCGTGGTCAACGCATTAGAAAACAAAACCGGTCACGCAATTGAGGTGTCGGAAAAGGCCCAGGTGACCGGGGCCATCGGGGCGGCATTAATCGCCAGCTCCCAATTATAAACCTTCACAACAGGGGAACAATGATTTAATTGATGGAGGCCTCAGCTTTTAAAAAAATAGCTGGGGCTTTATTGTGAAAGGAGGAAATTATGAAGATTAAAAGATTAGACGGAATAATATCCTTTATATTCGCCTTCATTTTACTGCTCGTTACAACCATTAGTGCTATAGCTGGTGATCTAAACGTCATTGGCCACAGAGGGGCGGCAGGACTATTGCCGGAAAATACGTTGGCAGGATTTAAAAAGGCTATGGAATTAGGAGTTGATACGATCGAATTGGATATCCGGCTTACATCTGATAATGAAGCGGTTGTTTACCACGATTCCAGATTAAATCCCGCAATTACAAGAGATACTAACGGAAAATGGATAAAGGAAAGGCACCTTATTAAAGAATTAACACTATCAGAAGTTCAATCTTATGATGTTGGCAAGCTGAACCGTTGGGCAGGGTATGCTAAAAAGTACCCGGATCAAAAAGCTGCAGAAGGGGAACGTATCCCGACCCTACGCGATGTGATACAGTTAGTAAAGAAAACAGGCAACAAAACGCATTTATCCATTGAACTTAAGTTTTCTCCTTTAAAACCTGAAGAGACTAAGTCACCTGAAGAAATTTCAAACCTAGTTGCAAAGATAATCAAAGACGAAAATATTACGGAGAGGGTAACTGTTATATCTTTTGATTGGAAAATATTAATGTATTTTCAGAAGATTATGCCGGAAGTGCCAACAGGTTATGTCACCGTCGCAAAAAAGGATTATGACACTATAAAAAAGAATAAGCCCGGTGCTTCTCCCTGGATGGGTGGAATAGATATTGATGAATTTGATTCAATACCGGAAGCAGTAAAATCTGCAGGTGGAACATACTGGATAACGAATTACTATCATGCAATTGGCCATAGAAAAAACATAACATCAAAAATAGTCGAAAAAGCCCATGCTATCGGAATTAAGGTAGTTGTTTGGACGCCTGATTCTAAATCGGATATGAAGAAACTCATTAAAACAGGTGTCGATGGCATTACCACAAACCGCCCCGACATTTTATTATCTCTTTTAAAAAGGTAAGATGAATAGGCACAGTAAATTTTTTAAACTATTTTAAATCCTTTAGAAAAGTAGCGCCGAAGATGCTGATCCTATGTTGAAGCGAGTCTTTTACGGATGGTGGATTACGCTGGCCTGTTCTCTGATCGGCCTTTATGTCGCCGGTACCATTTTTTTTGGCTTTACCGCCTTTTTTGAACCCATCGCAGCGGAATTTGGCTGGAGTTATACCCAGATATCTTTTGCCGTCAGTCTCCGTGGCATGGAAATGGGCATCTTTGCCCCCCTTGTCGGTTTCCTTGCGGATTATTTCGGTCCCCGAAAAGTCCTTTTTGGGGGCGTCATTACGACCGGAGCCGGGCTTATCCTGCTAGGCCAGACTCAATCGCTCACCATGTTCTACGGCGCTTTCGTCTTACTTGCATTCGGAGCAGGCGGTTGCACCTCTGTCGTCACTATGACGGCGGTGGCCAACTGGTTTCGCAAAAAGGCCGGTATCGCACTTGGTCTGGTGGGATCCGGTATTGGCGCCGGGGGCTTAATGGTTTTGCTGATCGTGCGCCTTATCGATCTTTATCAGTGGAGAACCACACTGATCATTCTTGGATTGGGCATGTGGGCAATCGGCATACCTTTATCGCTGGTTATCCGTAGTCGACCAGAGCACTACGGCTATCTTCCCGATGGTGAGGTGCCCGGCACCTCCGGCCAAAGTCACGAAATTCAGGATACGGGGGTGGAAATTGCCTTCAAGGAAGCGCTCAAAATGAGAACCTTCCTATATCTCAATCTTGTAGAGTTTGTGCGCATGATGACCATTATCGCTGTGTTCACCCATATCATGCCCTACCTCAGCAGTGTGGGGATTCCGCGCGCCACCGCCGGCATGGTGGCTGCCGCGATTCCGCTGATCGGCATCATCGGACGGTTTGGTTTCGGCTGGATAGGGGATATCTATGATAAAAAACATGTGATGGCGCTGACAATGGCCCTAATCATTTTAGGAATGCTGGCATTAAGTTTCGTGCACATGAGATGGATAATCATTCCTTTTATGATACTGTATGCATTCGGTCATGGCGGAAGTATGGTTGTAAGGAGTGCGATTGTGCGGGAATATTTTGGAAGGGATTCCTTCGGAAAAATTCTCGGCATTATCATGGGGTCGGCATCAATTGGAGGCATTATCGGCCCAACCCTGGCGGGCTGGTCTTTTGATACATGGGGAAGCTATCGACCCATCTGGCATGTTCTTATAGGACTCCTTGTTATCGGGACCATATTTACATTAAAACTGAAACCGGTGGCAATCAAAAAAACGAAAAGATAATTCTAAGCACCTTGTGATTGATCGGAAGCAGTAAAAACAGATACTCTTAAAAATGGAAAGATAACCGATGAAAGTTATTGCGTTTAACGGAAGCCCGCGAAAAAAATGGAATACGGCCACGCTGCTTGAAAAGGCTCTTGAAGGAGCCGCATCCCAGGGAGCAGAAACAGAGCTCATTCATCTCTATGAAATAGACTTTAAAGGCTGCATCAGTTGTTTTGCATGCAAAACAAAGGGCGGCAAAAGTTATGGCAGGTGTGCCGTCGAGGATGACCTGAGACCCATCCTAAAAAAAGTTTTGCAAGCCGATGCTATCGTCCTGGGCTCCCCGATCTATTTTGGCACCGTTTCCGGAGAGATGCGATCATTTATGGAGCGTTTGTTGTTCCCTTATAGGCCCTATGCAGATGCACGGGATCCGCGCCAGTCGCTTTTTCCCAAAAAGATCCAGACCGGATTTATTTATACGATGAATGTTACAGAAAAACAGATGAAAGCGTCGGAATTCGATCAACACCCCCTTCATAATGAAAAGGTGCTGAAGTTGATATTCGGGTCTTCAGAGTCACTCTATAGCTTTGACACTTATCAGTTTAAGGATTATTCAAAAGTGGTTGCGGACCGATTTGATGTTGAACAGAAAACAAAGAGACGCAAGGAAGTGTTTCCAATTGATTGCGAAAAAGCTTTTGAAATGGGGTCAAGATTTGCCAAGAAAAATTGATATATAAGGGGTGTTTTTAAAATTTATATAAAAGGGGATCATGACGCTTCATTCTTTACTGATTGTCAAGAATGTAGACCTGACTCCATGTTTTCCTAAGGATGGATAGATTATGGCAATCAAAAAAGTCGTGTGTATTCAATGCCACAATGCTTGCAGACTGGCTGCAACCGTCGAGGAGGGTAAACTCATATCGGTAGAGCCTGATGAGGATTTTCCCGGGACAAAATCTTCATATCCAATCACCAAGGGTTGTCCCCGTCGCCGGAATGTGATCGAGTATTTTTATCATCCCGGCCGGTTGAACTATCCTTTGAAGCGTGTTGGCGGGCGCGGGGAAAACCGCTGGCAGGAAATATCCTGGGATGACGCTTTCATTGAAATCGGAGACCGCATGAAAGCGATCATTGCTCAACATGGCCCTGAAGCCATTGCAACCACCAGCGGCACCGGCAGGACCCATGACGAAATCAGACAACGGTTTTTTAATCTCCTGGGGTCCCCCAACCACACCGGTGCCGGCCAGATCTGCTACGGACCTTTCTGCGTGATGAGCCATGTTCTTTACGGCTGGCGAGTCTTTCCCGTGGCGCGCTCCAATACCGGTTGTGTGCTGCTATGGGGTGGCGGCGGGCCCCGTTACTGGGACGTATTCTGGAAAGCCGCCAAAAAGGCTCGCAAAGAAAATGGTGCCAAAATTATCGTCATCGACCCGCGAAAAGTGGACTCCGTAAAGCATGCGGATTTGTGGCTTCAAATTCGCCCCGGCACCGACACGGCCCTGGCCCTCGGCATGATCAATCACATCATTACAGAAGGATTGTACGATACGGATTTTGTGCAAAACTGGTGTCATGGTTTTGACAAGCTTAAGGAGCGGGCCGCGCAATACCCCCTTGATAAAGTTTCAAGCATCACCTGGATCCCGGAGGACAAGATTCGCCAGGCAGCAGAGTGGTATGCAACCCTGAAACCCGGTGTGACCAACCACGGGATGGGATTAGAACATTTGACCAACTCCATCGAGGCCCTGCACGCCTTTTTTGCATTGGCCGCCATTTGCGGCAATATTGATGAAAAAGGCGGTGACATCTTTACAAATCCCTATCCCGGGGTGGTCCACGAGCAGGAAGTTGCCGCCCATGACAGAATTTCCGAAAAACAGAAGGACAAAACCCTGGGGCTTGATCGCTTTCGGCTCATGGCCCACAAAGGCTTTGACCTGACCCAGCCCCTCGTGAAACGCGTATGGGGAAATGAAGCCTATGCCCGCAGTTCGTATGAAGTCTTTGCCCACGGGCCGACCATCTACCGGGCCATTCTCAGCGGCCAACCGTATCCGCTAAGGGGCATGATTACGCTTTCCAGCAATCCGATGGTCACGGCACCCAATACCAAACTTGTGTACGACGCGCTTAAGCACCTTGATCTTTATGTGGTGGTCGATTTTTTTATGACACCCAGCGCCCAGCTGGCCGACTATGTGCTGCCGGCGACGACCTATCTTGAAAGGCCCTGGCTCTGGTCCTATTCGGGCGTTATGGGGAGTGAGCGCGCCATGCCCAAGACCGTCAGCGGACAATATGACCGGCGCGACGATTATGATGTCTGGCGGGGACTGGGACTGCAGCTCGGTCAGGCGAACGACTGGCCCTGGGAGACCCTGGAAGACCATTATGATTATCGCCTGAAACCCATCGGGATCACCTTTCGAGAATTCATGGATCAAGGCGGTGTGCTCTCATCACCCAAAGCGTATAAGCGTTACCGGCAAGACGGCTTTGCAACCGCCACCGGGAAGGTCGAGCTTTATTCAAAACACTTTGAAGTCTTAGGCTATGATCCGCTGCCTCAATTTCACGAGCCGCCCGAAAGCCCCAATAGCCGTCCGAAACTGGCAAAGGCGTATCCCTTTATCCTTATTACCGGCGGGCGGCATCAGCCCTATTATCACTCGGAGTACCGCCAGGTGAAGTCCATGCGAAAAATGCATCCTGACCCCATCATGCAGATTCACCCGGAACCCGCCGGGGAACTGGGTATCGAAGATGGGGACTGGGTCTGGATCGAGTCACCCCGGGGCAAAGTCAGGCAGAAATGCAAAATTTTTGACGGGATCGACCCCCGGGTGGTTCATGCGCAGCACGGGTGGTGGTTTCCCGAGGAAGAGGGTGCCGAGCCTTGCCTTCACGGGATCTGGAAATCAAACATCAACGTATTGACGGATGATGATCCGGATGTCTGCAATCCCATAAGCGGCGGCTGGCCCCTGCGCGCGTTTCTTTGCAAGGTTTATAAAGATTAAAGTGCCCAGCATATGAAAAGAGGGGCGGTCATCTTTTTATGCAATGTTATCAAGTGCCGTCCCTCTGGGTTTCGAGATAAAAATTCCGCCAATATCGATCAGATCAATCGCTGCGTTCGCACCTTTCAGCGGTAGTCTCCACAGAATTCCGTCTGTCGATTTCATGGTGGTTCCTCCATTCAATTAAACTTTATCACGATCTGCTTGTCCGGCGACCTGTCCGGCGAAGCTCGCCAGAGCGAAGACGGAAGCTTTAGCGAAGACGGGCCTGCCACGGTGTAGCTCGCCAGAGCAGAGACGGGTCGTTTCCCGTCATGAGCTGTCAAGATATACCAAGTTTTGGATCTGTATAATTTTCTCCGATTTAAACCTAATCTACAAAATTCCGAAATTGCATATTGCGACAGCACATCTAAAAAATTTTCAGTCCCCCCAGATTTCACACTAAGGCATGTTCTACTCTTTGGTGTCCCTACAAAAATTTGATTGCCAGATGGAATATGCAAAAAACCGTTTTGTACACTATATCACACCAGCCTATCTCCTTTTTAAGGTATAGATGTAATTCTTAAGTTTTT
>JAQYWI010000073.1 GCA_030145015.1 Desulfobacterales bacterium | reverse complement strand
CTGCTAAAGAATCTTAAAATGGACTGCAGCCATGGGAGGTTGCATGTTACGCAATAAATAAGGGGTGGCTAAACAACCCACCCCTTATTTATCATAGGAAATTGTATTGAAGACAGGCAAGGTATTAACCGTGTCTAAGTTTTCTTTGAACAACTTAGAGCGGTGGCTCGGAGATGGCTATGAGGATTTTGGATGATTTAATTTTAGCGCTAAATTTTGAAGCAGGTGTGCGAGACATACGCCAGGGGGTCTTTCATACCGGCGTTTTGACTCGAAACTGTGGACTGGCCGCAACCTTGCCGCGAGATGCCCTCCGCCAGGAGCCTCCGATGGTAAAGGAACCCGGCTTTCTGTTGGACAAAACTCCGCTGGAACTTGCCCAACTGGCCTATTCCCAAAGCATACTTGAAGCAGCAATCGGTATGGCCACCATCAATTCACTTCTTGAGATTGATGAAAATTCATGCATTGAGCTCAATGCCGCTGAACTGATCGTGGAAAAGGGCAAGGGCAAGAGAACAGCTATTGTAGGGCACTTCCCATTTGTGCCCAGGGTTCGCGAGTATTCAAAGGAAGTCTGGGTTATTGAAAAAAATCCAAAGGCGGGCGATTTCGGTGAAGCTGAGGCAGACAATCTCATTCCCCGGGCGGATGTTGTCGCTATCACAGGTACTGCCTTAACGAACCATACCGTAGAACACTTGCTGGATCTTTGTAATCCCAAGGCCTATGTCATCGTATTGGGAGATACGGCTCCCCTGTCCCCAATCCTGTTTGATCATGGTTTTAATGCCATATCAGGCACAAAGGTAATGAACATCGAATTAGCGCTGCGGTGTGTAAGCGAAGGAGCAAATTTCAGGCAAATTAGGGGAATAAAGCGGCTAACCATGATGAGATAAAGATCTGCTCCACACCGGATCTTTTTTCTCCTAAAAAGCCCGGACCCCTTATAGGGGGAATTTTTAAAAAAGGTACATTGGGGCTTTGAACCGACATCATTTAATATCACCGGTCTCCATATAATGGGTGATTTTGCCGGCCTCATAGGCCTGATTGAAAGCCGCAACCACATCCGGATCAAACTGGGAACCGCCATCTTCGTTGATTATTTTATTAATGACCGGGGAAAAATTAGGGATGGGCTTCATAATGTGCGTTGCTCATTAGGGGTAATGATCGGAATGATCTTATTAAAGCATGTCTACGTGATTTACAATCTTCCAGCTATTGCAAGTTATAATTAGTCCTGCACCGGTTGTAGGAATTTCGCCTTAAAGAAATAGACAAAGAAAGCAGTTTCTTTGTCTTGGGATAAGGTTTTTCCAAAAGCAGGTTTTTCATACTAATACTAATAGCCAGCCCTTTATAATCAACTTTATGCTAAATATAGCATCTGCTAATAGAACAAATTTTGGCTTATCTAAGAGTGTGACATTCGTGCCTTAGTGTGAAATTCAAAGAGGCCCAAAATATTTTGGATGTGCTGATGTAATCACAAAATTTAAATTTCCACAAATCTGCCAGCATTTCCTATTGGCATCAACCTGTGATATTGAGAATAACACAGGTTCACCAATATTGCAGATATCATCTAATGGCAATAAAAAACCCCGACCGAAATCGGGGCTTTCCCAACTGACATAACTGACATAAACCATTTATTTGTGGGTCATAAATTCCATAGTTTATACAATCGGCTCTAATAAAATCGGTAACTTATGCAATTACCAGTACTTACAAAGTTGCTAAAATTTGACTCTTAATCAGTAGGTTGAAGGTTCGATTCCTTCACGGCCCACCAGCATTTACCTCGATTTATCCCCCGAAAATCCAGTGGCCTTTAGTTCCTATATTTTTTATGCTATGATTTTGCTCAGGTTATTTGCCGGAATAATAAACCCTCAAAAGGTGCTGCTTGAGTGATTTGACATTCATAGGCATAAGTCTATTAGGTTTCGGGATAATTTTTATATTGGGTTTGGTACTGCCCCGTATAAAAATTAAAGAAAGCAATAATTCAATTACGCAAAAGCTGACAAGCCCGAAAAAAGTCTACCGGATTTAACAATCTAAAATGATTAAATTTGTAATCACCGCATTGACTTTCCTCATCTTCTTTGTGGCCTATTACGCCTCAAATGGGCCATTCTGAGTTAAAAACCTCCCGCTTTTAGATACGATCCTCAAAACATAAATTCCTTTTTTCTATATTCCAGTAACTATATTTATTTTAAGAAATATAACTATTTAGCTACATTTATAGTTAATTAAATCGAATTCAAACTATATATATTAATAAGAATATATATAGACATATTATATTTGTTGTGTTAATCATCCTCTCCATTCTGATTCAAGAGGATATTTCTCTATGATACGTCGCGGCATTTTCTGGGGCACAATTATTTCTATCCCATTTTGGCTTTTAGCAATTTGGCTTATTAAATCAGGAGTCATTGCTTTAAAGACGCTTATCATCATCGTTTTAATTCTTTCAGTACCGTACATCTTTTTAATAATGAGATCTCAAAATACCGAACAAAATAAACAAGACAGGGACTTAATTACAGATGCTGCAAATGACAATCCGACCCCCTCTGGCCAATCAAGCGACCATCATCGGGACGCTTCAGATACCGGAACACCCGGTTAAAATCCAACGGTAAATAAAAAAAGGGGCCTGGCTTATAGTTGCCAAATCCCCTAAATTTAGATTCTTCATCAGCAGGCCGAAGGTTTGATTACTTCACAGCCCGACAAAATAAAAAAGCTTCCAGGTAATCATACCTGAACGCTTTTTTAAACTAAACAAAACCCCAAAAGGGTCCCCACCAAACCCACGAATGCATCCGTTGTATCCGGTGTTCGATTCGGCATGAAAAACTGAACCCCCTCGATAATAAACGGATGTATCAGTATTAGACCCAAATATGGATATTTAAAGCGCCGAAAGGTTGGATATGTCAGCGCCATCATCATACCCAATATAAAATGTTGCAGGGTCGCCTCGTCTATCATGGCATCAGCTTCCTCCGTAAATACGCCCAAGGTACCAAAATGGAAAAAAAGCAAGGAAAAAATTCAAATTCATAAAATTTTCAATGGTTTTGAGTCAAAAAATCAAATTTGGTAGCATTTCATCTTGACAGTATGTTTTTGACAATGCTAAAAGCAACAGTTTAAGTTCAAAATCAGTTAGAGGAATCACATTTCCTTGCTCTGTATTAAAACAGGGCTTTATCAGCCAAAAGGAGGCATTATGCGACGTTACGAAACAATTATCATTATCGATCCGGATCTGTCTGCTGAGGAACGAGAACCGGTCTTAGAAAGAGTTAAAGATGTGATCGCGCAACAGGACGGTTATCTGGCGTTTATAGATGATTGGGGCACCAAAAAACTCGCTTATGAAATTAAAAAGAAAGAACGCGGCTATTACCTTCGATTCGACTTTTGCGGAACGGGCGCGGTGGTCGACGAAATCGAACGGTTTTTTCGAATTGATGATCGTGTTCTAAAATATATGACGGTGTTACTTGATAAAAATGCGGATATTGAAAAAATAAAGGAAGAAGTTGCCGCAGCCGAAAGCAAAGCAGAAGTGCTTGAAGAACCGGCGGAGCCTGCCGCAACAGAGACACCTGAAGAACAGACAGAACCCTCTGAAATAGAGGCACCCGAAGATCAGGCGAAACCCTCGGAAACGGAGACCCCTGAAGATCAGACGAAGCCCTCTGAAGCGGAGACCTCTGAAGATCAGGCGGAACCCTCGGAAATAGAAACGCCTGAAAAGCAGGCGCAACTTCCCGAAACACAGCCTCCCGAACCCGAAGTAAATGAGGCCGATACAACCCCAACTGAAACCGAGGAGGAAATAAAATAAAATGGCTCCCAATCCCCATCATGCAAATAGAAAACCAAAACGAAAAAAACGAATTTACCATCGGCGTAAAGTTTGCCGGTTTTGTGCTGATACGAGTATGGCAATTAATTACAAGGATCCAAAAGCACTAAAATATTTTCTTACCGAACGCGGAAAAATTATTCCCAGACGAATATCAGGTAGTTGCGCAAAGCATCAGCGTCAATTAACCCACGCAATCAAGCGCGCGCGTACGATTGCTTTGCTGCCATATGTAGGATCCGTTGAATTAAATTGACATTATCACCGCCAGGGGAAGGATAATCCTCAACCACTCGGGATATGTTGGGGAAATGCTAAAAGATATTGTAAACGGCGTTTTGATCACCAGCCTGATATTTGCTGCTTCAATTTTGATCCCTGTATTTGGATTTTTCTGCAGCCTGTTTATCCCCCTGCCGACGCTTTACTATCGCATCAAGCTTGGCAGGAAAACCGGTGTCATAATCCCGGTCCTGGGATTCATTATCATGGTTGTCGTACTGAGCAGCTTCACGATTGATGTTGTGTTCTTTGCGGGGCTACTGCTGATCGGCTTTATTTTAGGGGAACTGTTGGAATATCGTTTTCCGATTAATAAAACCATGCTGTATACGTGCGGGGTGGTTTTAATTAGCGCAATTGTTAGCCTTTTTATTTTTAGCAGCGTATCCGGCAAGAATCTATTCACCATTTTATCTCAATATGTAGCCCATAATATAGAACTTAGCCTGGCACTGTATCAAAGCCTGGGGATGTCTGAAGAAAATCTCCGTCTGATTCAAGGCTCACTGGACAAAATCCAGTACATTCTGGTGAGAATTATTCCGGCTTTGTCAATTGCTTCGATGTTGCTGGTTATCTGGATCAATATCCTGATATCCAAGGCCCTGCTAAAAGACAAGTTTCGGCTTCATACGGATTATGAAAAATTGAATCAGTGGCAGGCCCCTGACTTCTTGGTTTGGCCCTTAATTGGTTGTGGCTTATTGATGCTGTTTCCCGCCGGTGCCATTAAGTTGTTCGGCTTAAACGTACTGTTGATATCGATGACGATCTACTTTTTTCAAGGCATGGGTATCGTGTCGTTTTTCTTTGAAAGAAAAAAGGTTCCTCGATTTTTTAAAATTCTATTGTACAGTCTAATTGCTTTGCAACAATTAGCGTTGATAGCTGTCATTGGAATTGGGATTTTCGATATGTGGTTCGATTTCCGAAAACTCAAGAAAATAAAAGCTTAATTTGGTCTATACAAAACTTGTTAAATATTAGAACCTATTTCAAAAATAGTGGCTAAGGGTTCAGGGTAAGGCGTCCCGCGGATTGAAAACGGAGCGTACACGCAGTACGTGAGTATTTCAATTCGGGGGACAACGCAGCCCTGGGCACTTAGACGCATTTTTGAGATAGGTTCTAGCGGAGGTTTGAAGATGAAGGTTATCCTAAAAGAAACGATTGATTCCCTTGGTATCATCGGCAGTGAAGTAACTGTATCGGATGGCTACGCCCGTAACTATCTCTTGCCCAAAAATAAGGCGGTTCAGGCAACACCCCAAAATCGGAAAATGTTGCTGCAGGAAAGCGGCAAAGTCGAACTCCAGATCGCCAAAGAGCGAAAAGTTGCGGAAGAAATGGCTCAAAAACTTGAGGGCGTGGCCTGTAGCATCGCTGCCAAGGTAAGTGAAGAAGATCGTCTTTACGGCTCTGTTTCGGTGCGCGACATCGTTGATGCTCTCGCCGACCAGGATATCGTGGTTGAAAAGCGCATGGTGCTACTTCAAGAACCCATCAAAGCAATTGGATCGTATAAGATCCCCATTCGGGTTTACAAGGAGGTTGAACCCGAAATAACGATTGAAATCGTGCCGGAATAATTTGTAATTTACAATTGATTCAAGACCGTGTATTTAGGGGTAAGCTATGAATGAGCAACACCCCTTTCCAACCCTATTCGCTCCTCAAAACCAATGGCAGATCAACAGTTGCAAAACCAAAAAGATCCTTCTCTATACCATCTGCCGCCTCAAAGTATCGAGGCGGAAGAATCCCTTCTGAGCGCTATCCTGGTCGACAACAACACCCTGCTTGATGTTGTTGAGATTCTCTCAGCCGATGATTTTTACCGAACGGCACATCAGAAGATCTTTGCCGCCATCATCGATTTATTTGATAACGGCGAACCCGTGGATTTGGTAACGTTAGCCAACAATTTAAAAGCAAAAGGCCAGATCGAAGCAGTTGGCGGGGCCAGCTATCTGGCTCGACTTGTTGACACGGTCCCCCTGGCCATCAATGCCCAGCATTATGCTAAAATTATTGCCGACAAGGCATCGCTAAGGCGCTTAATCGAGAAAACCAATGCCATCGCCAAACGCTGCTATGATGGCCGCGGCAATGTCGACGATATTATTGACTTTGCAGAAGCATCGATCTTTGAGATTTCAGAAAGAAAATCAAGCCAGGCATTTTATCCGATCAGTCGACTCATCATTGGCAACATTGAAACGCTTGAAGAAAACCAGGGCAATAAAAGTCTGGTGACCGGTGTCCCCATGGGCTTTGGACAGTTAGACAACCTGACTTCCGGATTGCAGAAATCTGACCTGATTATCCTGGCTGCCCGTCCGAGCATGGGCAAAACAGCATTGGCGTTAAATATTGCCAGAAACGCAGCCGTTGATGCAAATATCCCTGTGGCCGTATTTTCCCTGGAAATGTCAAAAGAACAATTGTCGCTGAGGATGCTCTGTGCCGAGGCCCGTCTGGATTCCTCCCGTTTGAGAGGCGGGTTTTTCAGCATGGATGACTGGCATCGGCTTACGGATGCCGCCGGCATCTTATCCGAATCCTCGATTTATATTGATGATTCTCCCAGCCTTTCCGCAATGGAAATACGGGCGAAAGCGCGCCGGCTTAAAATGGATAAAAATATCGGGCTTATCATCATCGACTACCTGCAATTAATGAAGTCACGGAGCGGCGCAGAACGCAGGGATCTTGAAATATCGGAAATGTCGCGTTCATTGAAGGCGTTGGCGAAAGAGCTTGAGATACCGGTTTTGGCCCTTTCTCAGCTCAACCGAATGCTCGAACAGCGTAATGATAAGCGTCCGAAGCTTTCTGATTTGAGAGAATCCGGCGCCCTGGAGCAGGATGCCGATGTGGTCGCTTTTATATACAGAGACGATGTATACAATCAGGAAGAAAATAATCCCAAAAAGGGAATGGCAGAAATCATATTGGCCAAGCAACGCAATGGTCCCACCGGAAAAGCTACCCTCACATTCCTTGATGCTTACACCCGCTTTGAAAATTTAGCGCCTGAAGAGATGGTGGACAATCTCTAGAAGCTATCTTAAAAATGCTTTGAGGAAAGTGCGCTAAAGTTCCAGGTGATCTAAAGTGACTAAAGTTAAGGAATTCTGCCCGTCGAGAGCCTCCCTTCGAGAGCCTCAGGGTCTATCGACAGGGTCGAACGACAGGGTCTATCGACAGGGTCGAACGATCATTTTTATAAAAAAGATGGAGCGTAGCGACACCAAAACTTTAGGCACTTTAGCTCATTTTAGTTCACTTTAGGCATCCATTTTAAAAGCGATCTGCTTTTTTGAGATCGCTTCTATTGTCATGTCACTTCCAAAATCGGTACTTCAATCCCCTAGACTTGCAACCGATATCGAACTGGCTTATTATCTGGCTTGGATAATGCGATGAAAAAACTTTTTGGAAATACCGCCGGTCTTAAGGCGAATCAAATCCGACGGCTTGAAAATTTCTACCGCCGACGCATTCAACCCAAGTTTCTAATCAGCCATGAGCTGACACGTGATCTGAGTATGCTATCCCATGAAATCCGCCGCCAGATTGGTCTGCTGGTCAATCGTCAGGGCAAGGTCGCGTCTGTAATTGTGGGTGACAGCAGGAAAATTGTCATTCCCCCAATCAGTGAATACCGTGCCGCCCCAGGACGCTTGAGCGGGTTACGCTGTATTCACACGCATTTGACGAAGGAACCCCTGACCAATGACGATCTTACCGACTTGGCTTTGTTGAGACTTGACATGATGGCAGTTGTGGTAAATGCTGAAAAGGGAATGCCCGAAAGGGTTTATGTGGGTCACATTCTGCCGAAATCATCTGTTGGCAACCCTTATCAGATCCTGCCTCCGCTTCCGCCCTCTCAACTGGATATTGACTGTTTGGCAATGATCCAGGCGTTGGAAGACGAACTCGCACGCGTAAGCAAAGGGCACACAGCAGATTCCGGTATGGAGAGGGCATTGCTGGTGGACGTATCCTCAAGTTCAAAGCAAGACGCCGGAGAACCCCTAGCGGAGTTGAAATCACTGGCAAAATCCAGTGGCATCAAAGTCGTCGGTACCGTCTCGCAGCAACGCAGCCGCAATAAGGTCAAATTTTTCATCGGTCCCGGAAAACTGCAGGATCTGGCCATCCTGGCGCTGCAGGAGGCAGCAACCGTTATCATATTTAACCAGGAATTAAGCCCTTCCCAGATACGGTCCATTACCGATCAAATCGAGCTGAAGGTCATCGACCGAACTCAATTAATTTTGGATATTTTCGCACAACGCGCCCAAACACGAGAAGGCAAATTACAGGTCGAGCTGGCTCAGTTGAAGTATTTGCTGCCACGTTTGATTCTTAAAAACACGGCCATGTCACGCTTAACCGGCGGAATTGGGGGCCGGGGTCCGGGCGAAACAAAACTGGAAATCAATCGGCGGCAGGCTCGAGATCGCATTGTACGGCTTGAAAAGGAGTTATTGGCGGTACGCAAACAACGCAAACAGCAAAGAGCACTGCGGCAAAAAAAGGGATTGTCCGTTATTTCTATAATTGGTTATACCAATGCCGGCAAGTCCACCTTGCTGAACACGTTGACCAAGAGCCACGTTCTGGCGGAAAGCCGGCTGTTTGCAACCCTGGATCCTTCCAGCCGCCGCCTAAAATTTCCGCGAGATACCGAGGTCATCATCACCGATACGGTCGGATTTATTAAAGACCTCCCCACCGATCTCCTGGTTGCTTTTCGAGCAACCCTCGAAGAGCTTGAGAATGCCGATCTTTTGCTCCACGTTATCGATATCAGCAATCCGCAGTATTCAGCTCAAATCGAATCGGTTGAAGCAATTCTTTCCGATCTTAATTTACAGCACACCGCTTCCATTCGAGTGCTCAACAAAATGGATCGTGTAAATCCGGTTGCCATTCAAAAAATAAATCGAGCGCTCAGGGGAACTGCGGTCTCGGCAAAAGACAAATCGACCCTGCTGCCTCTAATCGAGCAGATGGAAACGGTCATTGAGAAGGTCCGTCGTCCGTAGATAGTTGTCCGTTGTTTTTTTAGTTTGAACATCAACTTTAAAATCTAAATTGAGCGATTGTTGAGGTTGCTGCAGCTACAAGGAAGATGTCGTACCGCTATAGTTAACTATGCGGGACGGCATCTGACGCAGTAGATGCGGTAAGATCGGCAATCGCTCAGTTTAGAAGGGAATCCTTATGGATCTTGAACACGCAAAAAGAGTGGGCCTTGCAGCGGCTTATGCGGGTGCCCGGGTGGTACGCGATCGGTTCGGCAATATATCTCAGATTGATAAAAAAGGAGCCTTCAATCTGCTTACCGAGGCGGATACCGAATCCGAAAAGAAAATTATAACGACAATTCGGGAAACATTTCCGGACCATGCCATTTTAGCCGAGGAAAGTGGCGCAAGTGAAGGAACGGGAGAATATCGGTGGCTGATTGATCCGCTTGATGGAACAACCAATTTTGCGCATCAGCTGCCTATTTTCGCGATTTCGATCGCCTTAACCATAGATGCGGAAATTGTTCTTGGGCTGGTACTCAACCCCATGGATGGCGAGCTTTTCTCAGCGATATCCGGCCAAGGAGCGCAGTTGAATGGCAAACCCATCAAAGTGTCATCCACGCAATCTGTCAACGAAAGCCTGCTGGTAACCGGATTCCCCTATAACTTCTGCGAGGTCAGCGAACCTTTGATGAGGCGATTCACGGTTTGCCAGAACGCATCCCAGGGAGTTCGCCGGCTCGGTTCTGCGGCCCTTGACCTTTGCTACGTGGCATGCGGGCGATTCGACGGATTCTGGGAACAGAACCTTAACCCGTGGGATACAGCCGCCGGCGCAGTGATTGCGACAGAAGCCGAAGCAGTCATTACCACTTTTTCAAACAAGTCATTTACGGTTGATCAAAAAGAAATCCTGGTCACCAATGGCAAAATCCACCAGGAGATGCTGTCGTTGCTGGCGCTAAAAGATGAGGGCCTATCTTAACAATAAGTGCCTAAAATGCCTAAAGTGAGCTAAAGTGCCTAGAGTTAAGGAATTCTGTCATTTAAATATAGAAAAAGATAGAGCGTAGCGACACCACGAAATTAGGCACTTCCAACTTTAGTTCACTTTAGTCACTTATTTTTAGATGGTTTTTAGAATCTTCCAGATTCTAACTTCTGATGAAAAAAATCGACCTGCTTCTGAATCGAACTATTCTCTTTTAATCCCCGTTCAATACAGTGAATAGAATGGAGGGCCGTGGCATGGTATCGGTTGAAGGCCTTGCCGATACTCTGGAGAGGGGCATCTGTGTAACGACGCGATAAATAAATCGCCATTTGTCTGGGCCTGACAAAATTTCGTTTGCGAGAACGTGAAACAACATCTTTTATTGAACAATTATAATATTTGCAAACCAATTTCTTGATGAGATCAATGGTTATCATTTTGCGCTGACGAACTATGTTTTTGACGACGCTTTCTGCCAGACTCAGATCAATCGCAGCACCCAACAGAGAGGATTTGGCAGCAACACCATTGAGACCGCTTTCAAGCTGCCTGACGTCCTCGGTCAACTCGCTGGCCAGATAGCTGATGACATCGTCGGGCATATGATACCGGTTGATGAGTGCTTTTTTTTGCAGGATTCGCACCCGGGTCCTGAAATTCGGCGGCTCAATGTTGGAAATCAGACTGCAGGACAGACGCGATCTTAATTTATCATTTAATTTTGGAATATCGCCGGGCAGGTAACAACTCGAGAAAATAATTCGCTTGCCGGCTTCAAACAGAGAGTCCAACGTCAATGCCAGCTCTACCTGGGTTCTTTCTTTGCCGCTAAGATAATGGATATCTTCAAGCAGCAAGACGTCGCAATAGTTTCTGTATTTTCCCTTAAATTTGGCAATCGAACCCTGACGAAAGGCCTGCACCATCTCATTGCTGAAGTCTTCAGCAGTAATATAATAGACACGTTCATCAGGATATTGTGACAAGACATGATGCCCGATAGCCTGGGAAAGATGGCTTTTGCCCATGCCGGTCTTGGAAAGCAGCATTAACGCATTTTGCTTGCGTTCGCTACCTGAAGCCACCGAAAGCGAGGCTGAATAGGCAAAATCATTGCCGGCACCCACTACGAAATCATCAAAGGTGAAATCCTTTCTAAAAAATCGTCCCCTGTACGGACGAATAGAATCGTTTAGAAGCGGTAGCTGATTGTTATGGCGTTTTTTAGGTTGCGCGGATGGTTTGCTTTTACCGCCAACGGCAAAAGATAGGTTGCAGGTCTCACCGAGTTGTTGGTTAAGTTCTGCTGTGATCAATTCACCATAAAGATCGTGCACTCGTTTTTTAGAAAAGAAATTCGGGCATATCAGGGTCCAATTATCATCGGCGCCTTTTTCCAATTCCAAAGGATCGATCCACATTTGAAAACTGTGTTCGGGAATCCGACCCCTGATCGCAGACTTAATATTTTTCCAGACAGCTTCCATCGGCTTTTGCATGATACGTCTTAATACAAATACAGTAACGGCACAGTTTTAGAAGAAATTTTTTGAAATAAATTACGAAGCTAAACGGTTTGGAAGGTTTAATATTGATTATCGAAAAACTTGAAAAACAGGAGCTTGTTTAAAGCATGAGATAGATTCAGTCAAACCTGATAAAGGCGGTTTTAGATTGCATTTCAAAGTTGTTTTGAACAATCTATATATAGCTGTTTTTACTTGAGTAAATTCACAACCATCGACAAGTATCTTTAAATACGACCTTTTCTGAAAGAGACATATGTTTAAGTATTTTAAGCATATCCATCTTATGTGTAAAGTTATAAACAAGCAAGTTTTCTGTTAAAAACTCCCATTTTCGTAAATTATCTTTGATTTTTGAAAAAATAAAATAAATTTTTTAAAAAACGCCTAAACATAGAACTATCAAGGCTTAACAGCCACTCATAAAAATTTGTTTGAATTTTTTTTTTGTGACCTGTAAACTCAAGACTAAAAATAAATGCCAATGATATCTGAAAAAATAATAATCCGTGGCGCCAGACAGCATAATTTAAAAAATATCGATGTCGAACTGCCACGCGACAAACTGGTTGTCATCACGGGTCTATCCGGGTCGGGCAAATCAACACTTGCCTTTGACACCCTTTATGCCGAGGGTCAACGCCGGTATGTTGAATCGCTTTCCACCTATGCGCGTCAATTTTTAGAACGCCTGGAAAAACCCGATGTAGATCTGATCGAAGGTCTATCACCGGCAATTGCCATTGAACAAAACACCGCCGGACACAACCCGCGCTCAACCGTCGGGACGGTTACCGAAATATATGATTATTTGCGTTTGCTGTTTGCCCGGGTCGGCACCCCTCATTGTTACCGCTGCGGTCAGAAAATCACTTCTCAGACACTCGATCAGATTGTCGACCATGTCATGGCATTGGAAGAAAGCACCCGCGTTATTATTTTATCTCCTTTAATTTCAGATCAGAAAGGAACCCATGAAAAGCTTATCAAGCGTTTGAAAAAGGACGGGTTTGCCCGGGTCCGAGTAGACCGAAAGATGACCGATATCGAAGAGGTCGGTATCCTGGACAAAAACAAAAAACATTCAATCGAGGTCGTGGTCGATCGGCTCATCATTAAAGAAAAGGTGAAAAATCGTCTGGCCGATTCATTGGAGTTGGCCATGGCTCAATCCCACGGATTGGTTACGGTAGATGTCCCGGGGCATGGCTCCATCCTGTTTAACGAAAAGGCTGCTTGCACTAAATGTGGAATCAGTTATCCCGAATTTACACCGGCCAGCTTTTCATTTAATTCGCCCCAGGGAGCCTGCCCGCATTGTGATGGGCTGGGATCTACGATCGAATTTGATCCGGCGCTTATCGTTCCGAATCCGGAACTCTCATTGAGAGAAGGCGCCATAGCCCCCTGGGCCAATCGAAATAGCGTACACTTCATAGAGTTTTTAGATGCGCTCACCGCCCAATATGGCGTTGATATTTTCACTGCTTATAAAGACCTTCCCCAAAAATTCAGACATGTTCTGCTTTTCGGTTCAGGCGATAAGCTGATTACGTTTTACTTTGAACGCGCGAATCGGCGTATCCGTTATCAGAAACCATTTGAAGGGGTGATTTCGAATTTGAAACGCCGGTACAGGGAAACCGATTCGACCTGGTCGCGAGAGGAAATCGGGCGCTATATGAATTTTCAGCCCTGCCCCGACTGCAATGGCGAAAAATTAAATCAGGCCAGTCGATCCGTCAAAGTGGGCGGCTTGACAATTTCGCAGATAACCGCCTTTTCCGTATCGAAAATCCGCGGCTTTTTTCTGGATTTAAGGCTGGAAGGCAAAAAAGAAATCATCGCACGACGCATTCTAAAAGAGATTGTTGAACGTCTGGGCTTCCTTGGTAATGTCGGACTTTCCTATCTCACCCTGGACCGATCCGCCCATTCCCTTTCAGGCGGTGAAAGTCAGCGTATTCGTCTGGCGACCCAAATCGGATCAAAATTAACCGGTGTGCTTTATGTATTGGACGAGCCGAGTATCGGTCTTCACCGACGCGACAATAAGCGTCTGCTGGAAACCCTTTTGCAGATGCGCGATCTTGGCAATACGGTGCTGGTCGTAGAACATGATGAGGAGACGATTCGCGCCGCGGATTATGTAATTGATATGGGCCCCGGAGCAGGCATCAATGGTGGTGAGATTATTTTCGCCGGCCCCCCTTCAGAACTGATCGCTCACGAGGCGTCGTTGACCGGTCAGTATTTAAGCGGACGCAAACGAATCGACGTTCCCCCAATGAGACGTTCAAATCCGGGACCGCATATTTTTATCGAAGCGGCATCGGCCAACAATCTAAAGAATATCGATGTTAAATTCCCATTGAGTCGCTTCATCTGTGTTACCGGTGTTTCCGGTTCAGGGAAATCAACGCTTGTTTTGGAGACACTCTACAAAGCCCTCATGCAAAAACTCCACTATGCCAGGATACAGGCAGGGGCTCACAGGCAGATACTGGGACCCGAGCACACCGATAAGGTTATCCACATCGATCAGGGCCCCATCGGAAGAACACCGCGCTCCAATCCGGGCACCTACACGGGCCTTTTTACACATATCCGCGAACGCTTTGCACAGACTCCCGAAGCCAGGGTACGCGGATACAAACCGGGCCGGTTTAGCTTCAATGTCAAAGGGGGGCGATGCGAAGCCTGCCAGGGGGATGGCATCATAAAAATAGAGATGCACTTCTTACCCGATGTATATGTGACCTGCGATGTCTGTCACGGCAGACGCTACAATCGTGAGACCCTGGAAACCCGGTATAAAGGCAAAACGATAGCAGAAGTACTCGATATGACCGTGAATCAGGCCCTGGATTTTTTTGGTAAAATCCGGAAAATACGATCCATCCTGCAAACTCTGGTCGATGTCGGCCTGGGATATATCCAAATCGGTCAACCGGCCCCAACGCTTTCCGGAGGCGAAGCGCAACGGGTAAAACTCTCAAGGGAGCTCAGCAAAAAGGGCACCGGTAAAACGATTTACATTCTGGACGAGCCCACCACCGGATTACATGCCGATGATATTCAGAAGCTCCTCGATGTGCTCAACCAGCTTGTGGAACACGGCAATACGGTCGTTGTCATCGAGCATAATTTGGATGTCATTAAAACGGCCGATTATATCATCGATCTGGGGCCGGAGGGCGGTGATGAGGGCGGCTATATTGTCGGATGCGGTACACCTGAAGAAATCGCTGAAATTAAAAAATCTTATACCGGCAAGTTTTTAAAAGAAGTACTCTAAATTAGGAAAAACCTAAGCTTCTGTTTCCAGGAAAAACCCGTATGCGGCTTCGATCTCACCGGTCAGACCGGAATACCAATCTCCCACATCTTCCATCATATCCATTATAAATTTGACCACATCCGGATGTATATTTGCCAGATCGAGCCGCAACTCCTGATCAATGTCGTAACTGTTGACAATGATATTGGCCAGATAAACATTCTGCACAAAATTTGCATTCTTGCTATCGGGCTTAAACTCATGGTGCCATCGAATCGCTTCAACCAGCCCGACGGGGAGCTGCCACTTGGTAGCCAGATGGGCACCAATTTTGGTATGGTCGATGGGCAACTCTTTTTGCTCCGCCTCGTAAAAGGATAAATGCTCATTCTGCAGAGTCGCCCAGGTTTTTTCAAACAAATCAGGAAAATATTGCGCCAGGATTACTTTGCCGACATCGTGCAGCAGGCCCCCGACGAAACAATTATCGGGGGATTCTTTTTTTGAAAGCTGCGCAATGTTTTTGCTGGTAACCGCGACTGCAAGGGAGTGTTTCCAGAACTGGCTGATATC
This sequence comes from Desulfobacterales bacterium, assembly GCA_030145015.1. The sequence continues at coordinate 7,777 of JAQYWI010000073.1, read as the reverse complement.
AAAATCCATCAGGGCCACACGTTTGGAAAAGGTATTGATGATCGAAAGTGATACAATGGCGTTTCGAACCGAATTGTAGCCCAGCAGGACAATCGCATTACGCAGATCACTGATTTTGGTTTTAAATCCATAAAAAGCTGAATTCACCAGCTTTAATATTTTCAAGGTAATGGCCTGATCTTTCTCGATGGTATCACAAACCGTCTTGATTGAGGTGTCCGGATCCTGCAGATATTTATTTAATTCGAAGACGATAGTGGGAAGGGTCGGAATATCTTCGATGCGATCAATCTTTTTTTATATTTGCTGTTCATCCATAGAGATTCTCCTATAATGTTTCCGCTCCGCAATCGGTCATTGCCATCTTTTCATTTAAGTATATAATAATTTTATAAAAATTGAAAGTGTCAGGTGAAATTTAGGCAACTATTCAGACGCTTTAACCGATATCGCTGTCCGGACCCACCCGTATCTGAAGCTGGTTGCCTGACACGCTCATAAAAAAACGGGGCTCAACCGGAAATCCGGTTAGCCCCGTTTTTAGGGTTTACAGCGTTAAAAAAAGCTTCCGGTTAGCTTCACTTAGCAAACAGAGCCGCAATAGCTCCGGCCTGCGGATGGGCAAAGATAAGAATCAGTGCCACGACCAGCGCGTAAATACACAGTGATTCGATCAGCGCCAATCCAATGATCATGGTAACGGTAACCTTACCCGAAGACTCCGGATTTCTGGCAATACCCTCAACAGCGGACCGCAGTCCGATACCCTGGGCAATACCGCAACCAAATGCCGCAATGGCAATCCCGAAACCAGCAGCCGTTGCACAGGCGATAAAAAACTCTAATGCTTTTGTTTCCATGCGATAGCCTACCTCCTTTTCTGGATATATTGTTGGGCTTCTTCCTATGTCCCATTAACAGCAAAAACTTAAGTGAGCTAAAATGAGCTAAAATTAAAAGATGACCGTGTATCCCTAACTTTAGGCATTTTAGGCATTTTATACTTTAGGCAATTTCTTTAGTGCGCTTCTTCCATGGCGCCGGCAAAATAAATAATCGATAATAGAAAAAATACGAAAGCCTGCAAAAGGGCAACAAAAATACCCAATGCCATTATGGGCAGCGGCGCAAAAGCGGCACCGGCCAACAAAAAAAGGATCCCCAGCACCAGTTCATGGCCGGTTATATTCCCGAACAGACGAATGGAGAGCGACAGGATCCGAGCCATATGGCCAATGAGCTCAATCAGAAATATCAAAGGGCTCAGCCACCAGACCGGCCCCAAAAAATGCTTGATATACTTGCGGCCATGGTATTTGATCCCGATCACATGCGTAAAGACAACAACCGTAAGGGCGCAAGAGGCGGTCGTATTAATACTGGCAGTTGGCGGAAAAAACCCGGGAATCAAGCCCAGCAGATTGCAGGTCGCAATGTAGAGAAATACCGTGGCAATGAGCGGAAAAAACTTGCGGCCCTCTTCACCGGTAATATCGACCATAAATTCTTCCATCCCGGAAATAATGATCTCAAAGACATTTTGCGCTTTTGACGGAATAATGTCGATTTTGCGAACCGCCAGGAACGCAAAAACAATAAGTAGAAGCATCACAAACCAGGAGTAAATCACCCAGGGGTAAGCATGGGCAAAGTGGCCGAATCCGATCAGTTCAAAAAATTTGACAATGAATAAATAGGGATGTTCCATCCTTAGGCTGCCTCCTCAAAGATTAGTTTTTTAACCTCGCAGACGGTCGCAAGCATTATGCTGAAAACAACAACGGAGAGCCCGGCGACCAAACCGAGAGGATGAACGACTTTGCCGATAATCAGCAGGAAAATGATAAAGCCGTTCGCTAAAAAGCGAAGGTAATATTTAGCTAAAACCAGATTGTGGGACGCAAGGTGGGGCGGTGTCAGGGCCGTTTTCAAGGTTCTGGCCAGCAATTGGAAATTGATGGTAACCAGCAGCCCGCCAAAAAGAATTCCCCAGGCAACACTCAGCGGGAAAAAAACAAATCCCAGGATACTTGAGGAAGCACACAAAATCCAGTTGCCGCGGGTAACAAATCGAATGATACGTTGTTGGATTTCCAAAATGCCTGCTCTGCTTAAGTATTTATTTGTCGTTTAGAATTTTCTGGCTTTTCGAATCGCGATGCCAATATTTCTAAAACCCGCAATAATCCCCAGCACCAGAAAAATAAGCGTACACCAGGGCGATGTTTCAAATCGCCGATCGAGATAAATCCCCACCGCCAGACCGATAAATATCGCTAAGGATACAGACAGGCCCAGGCTGCTGTAATACGCAAGTTCCCTAAAAGCGCGTTTGGTATCTTTTTTCATAAAATACAGTACCTTCCATCACTTCAGGAAGGTTCAAACCACGCCTGTCTGAAGAGAGTGGAACTAACACAGGATAACACCCAAGTCAACGCAAATTTTACATCCCGGCATTTTTTACAACCAAGTGAAAATACTGGGTACTTCTTAAGGCATTTGTTTTTACCTTAACCGGGGCATGACCCTAATTGATCGGATATTAAATGCTAATCGCTTTGGTATCAAACACCGGCCCATCCAGACAGGCATGCAAATAAGTGTCGGTATGATTTCGCCGGACAACCGCACACCCCAGGCAGGCGCCCATTCCACAGGCCATCATGGTTTCAATTGAAACCTGACAGAAAACCCTGTGTTTATCCGCAATACCGGCGACGCAGGCCAGCATTTCCAGAGGGCCACAGGCATAAATGATATCCGGCTTATTTTCAGTCACGGCGGAATCGAGCGGATCTGTCACCAAACAATGCTCACCTGAGCTACCATCATCGGTGGTCGTGTGCACCGGCACGCCCAGGGCTGAAAATTCCTCTAGACATAAAAGATCCGCTTTTGATCTCCCTCCCAGAAAAACCTGAACATCTGCAGGACCACGGGTCTGTTCCTTCAGGTATTCTACCAGAAAAATCATCGGGGCAACTCCGATTCCGCCGGCAACTATTTTTATTTGCCCGACTTTGCCTGGAATTGTAAACCCATTGCCAAGCGGTCCCGTCAAATCTAAATAATCTCCCGGCTGTCTGAGAGACAGCTCATGTGTTCCTTTGCCGACCACTTTGTAAAGCAGCTCGATGCCAGTAGCGACACCGTCTTTTTGGATTAACCGATGAATCGAGAATGGACGCGGGAGCAGCGGATCGATCTGATCTATTAAGCGAACCATGACAAATTGGCCGGGGGTCGCCTTCGTATATCGGTCCTGGCAGCTTACGCGGATTCGAAAGTAGCCGGTACCCACCGGTGTGTTTGACACCACCTGAACTCTTTCTTGTATTATGTTGGCCATGTTTAAACCTTCAAAAATTAATATTCTTAGGTGGAAGCTGTCCGGTTTAGCCCAATGACCGCTGCAAACCTGCCTGTCCGCCCTTCTCCACGATAGGAGAAAAATGTCTCCGTGTTGCATTTGGTACAAATACGACTGATTTCAACATTTTCACCGAGAACACCGGCATGGGTGAGCTGGTCACGGCTTAGGGTCCAAAAGTCAAAATGGTCATCAGTTAATTTGTAGCGCCAGAATATTTGGGGTAACTCCTTTCGATAGTTAACGAATTCCGCACAGCAGGGCCCAAGAGATGGTCCGATACCGGCAATAATGTCAGCGCTGTAAGACTTAAAGTATTTTTTCATGACCCCTAACGTACGTCCAAGAATATTTTTAATGCTGCCCCGCCAACCCGAATGGACATTGGCAACCACCTGTCGAATCGGATCGTATAATAGAATGGATTGACAATCTGCCAGTTGGGTAGCTAAAAATTTCCCGGAAACATTGGTTACGAGGGCATCGCCGGTCCCTAAAGCCCGATGGTTGCCACCATAAGAATCGATGTTCTTGGGGTTCAATATGACAACTTGATCGCCGTGAACCTGTTTAACAAAAACCAGATCCTGCCCCTCAATGACCTGGGAGACCAGATTTCGATTTTTCCTGACAAGACCAGCCGCATCGCCCAGGTCGAGACTGACATTTAAGCTTTGAAAATCACCCGTGCTGTGTCCGACATGACGTGTAAAAATACCATGACGAATTGTCGGATATTTTTGCAGGTTTTCAAATTGGAAAAACGACACGCCGTTTTTGCTGACAGAAATCACATCTCCATCCTAAGTGACAGGTTTTCTTCTAGTGTCATGTCCCCTTAAAGGGTTGCAAAAGCCGTCTGGTATGTTTCAGTCCAGCTGCGTTCGTTAAACAACACGACGTCTATGTTTCAGGCGTCAGTCGCTTGTCGAGGACGAGTACGAGGACGAGGACGAGGACGATGTTTTATTCTCCTCATCTTACTCGTCCTCGTACTCGTCCTCGGGTGCTGTCCACCAAGGCCTTGAAACCCGACACCTAAAATAAAACTGTGTGTTATAAATGGCTTGCCGGACGCAACCCTGGCTACATCGCCCGCGCCACCGTCAGAACGTCGACTCGCTCTGCTCCGGCTTTTAAAAGCACGCGCGCGCATTCATTTACCGTCGCGCCGGTGGTGTAAACATCATCAACCAGCAATACCTTTTTAGCGATAACTTTCTCAGGAATCTTGACTCTGAAGGCACCTTTGATGTTTTTCAAACGCTGTTGGCGGCCAAGCCCCGTCTGCGATACGGTCGCTTTGCTTCTGATAAGGATATCTGTATTTACCGGAATGCCAACTACTTTATCAACCATTGGAGCAGATATCGATTTCCAGCGACGGATCAGTAAATAAGACTGATTGAAACCGCGCTTTCGAAATTTTGCGTTATGCAAAGGTACCGGCAAAATCAAATCGACTTCTTCCCTGTCCCAAAACCGCTTATACGCGTTGAGCATCAGTCCGCCCAGAGGTCCGGCCAACTGGATTTTTCCGGCGTATTTGAACCGGTGCACAACGGCCATCAATTGGTGATCATAAGCCACGGCTGCGCGCGCGGTTCTGAATTCTTTCGGCTGCGTAATGCAATCCCCGCAAAGATGATCCTGGCCTTGACGACTTTTAAACATAATCCCGCAACAGCTGCAAATCGGCGATGAAATAGCCGCAAAAGAGCTTACGCAATCCGGGCAACAATAAGCGGCCAGCAATCGATGCGATTGCGCGAATGTATCCGTGATTTCGGCTGCAGCATTTGCGGGTCGACCCATTCCAGCCCTTATACCGTCGGGTTTAAAAAGTCGGCTGCAGATCAAACATTTGGTAGGAAACACCGTGTCAAGGATGATGTTATAAAACGGCCTTGCCAGGTCATGGACGGCATATTTCAGGACGCGATTTACATGCACGCAGGGGTGTCCTCCTAATGTTGGGTCTCACCAATATGTTACAAAAGTCGTAATAACTCAGGTGTCAGGTTTCGGGTGTCAGTCGGTTATCGAGGACGAGTGCGAGTACGAGGACGATACTTTATTCTCCCCTCCTATTGCTCGTCCTCGTCCTCGTTCTCGTCCTCGGGTTTCGTTCAATAATACCTCTGACACCTGACACCCGAAACCTGAAACCTACTTATTCCTGACAAAGCGCTGCCGATACGATTCGTACATGACAATCGCTCCGGCCACCGACGCGTTAAGTGAACCGACTTTTCCGGTCTGAGGTATGGAAATTAAAAAGTCGCAATTTTGTTTAACCAGGGTTCGTATTCCTTTTTCCTCCCCGCCGATGACAAGGCCGATTGAACCTGTTAAATCTGCATTATAAACGGATCTTCCTGCGTTTTGATCCAGACCCACAATCCACAAATCCTGGTCTTTGAGTGTTTTGACAACGCGGACAATGTTATTCACCTGGGCCACACGCATATATTCCAGAGCGCCTGCGGATACCTTGGATACGTCCGGTGAGGGGCGGGCCGAGCGATCTTTCGGTATAATCACTGCGTCGACACCGGCACATACAGCTGTTCGAATAATGGCGCCCAGGTTGTGTGTGTCCACAATATGATCCAGCAAAAGTAAAAACGGTGGGCGGTCAACGGATTTAGCCGCTTCTAAAAGATCGGCAATATCAACAAGCGGATAGGCCGACACCCTGGCAGCGACGCCTTGATGCGAAACAGCACCGGCAATGGTTTGGAGCCTCGCCGGACTAACTTCTGTTATCGGCAAATCTTTACGATCCGCCGCTGCGGCAATCTGTTTAATCCGTTTGGCATGCGTCTGGTTTGAAATATAAATTTCGTGGAAGGTTCTGCGCCCGGCCCTTAAGGCCTCATAAACCGGATGAAAACCATAAAGTATTTCAGCCTTCACGTCGGAGATTGTCCGTTGTGCGATAGTTTTCAATAATGGATATCAACTCCGGTACGGCTTTCGAAAGTTGATCATTAACAATTACGTGATGATACAGATCTTGCTGGTTCATTTCCTTTTCTGCATTTCTGAGTCGGACAGCAATGCTCTCTGAGCTGTCAGTACCTCTTGCTTTTAAGCGCTGTTGAAGCACCTCCAACGATGGGGGCAGGATAAAGATGGCAACACTGCTGGAATAGCGCTCAAGAATTTGGCGGGTTCCCTGGACGTCTATATCAAGAAGAATATCTCGGCCATCCGCTAAACCCTTATCCAGAAAATCGGCCGATGTGCCGTAGTAGTTCCCATGAACCAGCGCCCACTCAGCCCATTTCCCGGCAGCAATTCCATTTTCAAAATCATTCTTATCGACGAAATGATAGTCCACACCTTCCTGCTCACCTTCGCGGAGCTTGCGTGTCGTATAGGATACCGAATAGAGCATATCGGAAAACCGCTTACGCACCGCGCGACAGAGGGTCGTTTTGCCGCCTCCGGAAGGTGCGGCAATAATAAACAAATGCGCCGATTTGGGCTGCATATCGATGTCCAATGACTCCGAATCGAATCTATGCTCAATCGCTAAAAAGTCAGGTTAGCTCCTTGAGCATCGCGTAACGTTGTGAAACGGTTTCTGCCTGTATGGCCGAAAGGACAATATGATTGCTGTCCATGACGATCATTGACCGCGTCCTGCGGCCATGCGTTGCGTCAACGAGACGCTTATCTTCTTTGGCCTCGTCTTTGAGGCGTTTCATAGGAGCGGAATTGGGAGAAACGATAGCTACGACGCGATCCGCGACCACCGAACTTCCAAATCCAATATTTAACAACGTCTGATCCATTATACCTCCAACTTTAATACACTGCGCCAAGCGCAGCGTGTTTTCTGGATGGACAGCTTCCCGAGGCCCGGTTTATCCGATGCGCCATGCGTCAGGCCCTCAGCTCAGGGTTATTCCACATTCTGAATTTGTTCCCTAATCTTTTCGAGCTCTGATTTTACATCAATGATCAAATAAGCCACCTCCGCATTGCCGATTTTGGAACCCATGGTGTTGAATTCCCGATTGAGCTCTTGCAGTAAAAAATTAAGTTTTCTCCCGGCGGGTTCAACTGCATTCATAATCTGGTCAAATTGATCCAGGTGGCTTTCGGCTCGAACAATTTCTTCGGAAATATCGCTGCGATCAGCCAAGAAGGCAGCTTCCTGGGCAATCCGGGCGGGATCAAGTTCAACGCTGCCCTGTGTTAGCAACGAGACCCGTTCCTTTAATCGTTCCTGGTACTGAGGCAAAAGATCATTTGAATTTTTGCGTATCTTCTTCAGACAGGCCTTGAGAAAGTTGAGTCGGTGTTCAAAATCCTTGGCGATAAAATCCCCTTCTTTTTGTCGCATGGCGTCAAGATCATCCAGCGCTAACTGCAAACATTTTTTTACTGCCG
>JAQYWI010000072.1 GCA_030145015.1 Desulfobacterales bacterium | reverse complement strand
GAAGACGGCTATAAAGTACTTCAGATGACTAAAAATTCCGAAACGAAATCACTATATGAGAAAATTTCCAACTCATTGGAAGAAATTAAAGTCAAAAAAGCAGCATAATTTTCGCTCAATTAGGGTGAAAGTTAATATGATTAGAATGGTTTGTTTGCGAGTTAATCCGGATTGAGACGACAGAAGGTCTTTTCTAAAACGCTTTGACAGCCATCGGGACATCATGTGCCTCCTATATTGAATGATAAAGAAAGGCGTTTGCATTTACCCGGCCAGTGATGGATATCTGCCTATCAAATAATCGGTATGATTGGCGCATCCTAACTCAAAGTTCATCTTAGGGCAATAAATTTGGGTCCCTGAGAGAAGTGTTGCATTCTTCAGGCACCTTTTGCAAGCCGGAAAGTTTCCATTTTCGAGCGGTATGTTGTCAATTCATCCGCTGACATTTCATCAGGAAACTGTAGATCAACCTGAGTTAAACAATCCAACATATTATTGGCATGAGGGGCCAGCTCAAGCATACTCACCTTGGTGCCCAGTTCCAGGTCGATTTTACCCATAATGAAATCGGTGACAAAATCGCGCTTTTTTCTTAATATCTTTTTCCATGTCAGCGGTGTTGCCGCCATCAGATATTCGGCTGCTTGAAAAGCTTCATCTTCTGTAAAAAAATTTAGCGTCCTCAGTTCACCTTTTTCAAAAAAGGAACAAAAAATGATATCTTCACGAAGACACCAATCCGGATCGGATTTAACACGAAAACAAATCTTTGCCGTAAGCTTCTTCAGCTTATCGCTGGCGTCTGGCGTCGCCTTATAAATTCGCGCACTTTCTTTAAGCCATCCCGGTGTACAAAACTGATGCGTAGTCATGATTATCCTCCAGGGTTTGGTTGTCGTAACGCATCTTGATGCCGGTTTTAAGAGCAAAGGGCATGCCAAGTTCTGTCAATTAAAAAATATGAAATTATATTAGTTGGTTATGAATAAATGGCCACAAAGAGACTTACTGTCTGTGAGGAGGGAAACTGCCGATTATGGCAGTAACTATCAAATTCTGGACGTTAGTATTTGATATTAAGCCGATTTCATGTTTTGCCATAAATGGCAGTTTTGTTGCCACTATAGATTGTGTTTCTTTATTTTTCTGTAGAATGTGCGAGGTGGGAGTTCAAGACTGGCAGCCGCCTTTTCCCGGTGCCACCGGTTGGTTTCCAAGGCTTTTGCAAGGAGATTTTTCTCGAAATTCTCTGTGGCTTTTTTAAAAGATATAAATTCTTTGTTGGCAATTGCTTTTGCGGCCTCATCAGATTCGAAATCTTGCGTTTCGGTTGAGGTGATGATGTCAAACTGGTTCAAAGCGACATACCGATAAATAACATTTTGAAGTTCCCGAACGTTTCCAGGCCAACTGTACTTAAACAAAGCCTCATGCATTTTCCCGCTCAGAGGTTGAGTCGATTTGCCTTTAGCGAAAAGATTTATGAAATAATCTACCAACAAGGGGATGTCTTCTCTGCGTTTCCGTAAAGGCGGCAAATTAATCGGTAAAATGTGAATCCTGTAAAAAAAATCTTCTCGCATTAAACCTTTGTCGATTTGTTCTCGAAGGTTGCGATTGGTTGCGGCGATAATGCGGACGTCGGAGTGCTTCACCTGATTTGCGCCAACAGGCGTATATTCTTTGCTTTCTAATACCCTTAAAAGCTTAACCTGCATGTTCAGGTTGATTTCACCCATTTCATCTAAAAACAGGGTTCCGCCATCGGCAATATCAAAATAACCGCTTTTGTCTGCATTTGCTCCTGTGAAAGCGCCTTTTCTATAACCAAAAAATTCACTTTCCATCAGGTTTTCCGGTATAGCGCCGCAATGAACCGGAACAAATTTTTTGCCCTTACGGTCGCTCATTTCATGAATCGCGCCGGCCACCATCTCTTTGCCTGTTCCCGACTCGCCGTACACGATAACATTTGCGTCTGTGACCACCGCCTTTAAAATGAGTTCATATATTTCCTGCATAGCCGGGCTTTTACCGATAATATTACCAAATTTATATCTATCTTGAAGGTTCGATCGTAAACGAATATTCTCTTCCCGTAGATATGCTTCTCGCTGCTGTAATTCTTCCGTCTTGCGTTTTTTCTTGGTAATGTCCGCCATGATCCCTTCGATGAGTATCAGCGTTCCTTTCTGGTCCAAAACCGGTCGAGCATGCACCGACGCCCAAATCTGACTTCCATCCTTACGATAAAACTGGATTTCAAATCCTGAGACCTCCTTTTGTGTTTTAATTATTCGTATAAAATCATCCCTGACCTCTTTTGAGACATAGAGCTGCTTTTTGATATTTTTAACCGTTTCCATCAATTCCTGCGGCGAATCATATCCTAAAATACGTGCGATGGCCGGATTGGCGCTGACAATACGACCCTGTGGTGTTGTCTGAAAAATACCCTCCACCGCATTTTCAAAAATCTGTCTGTATTTTTCCTCGCTTTTACGTAATTCGTCTTGCGTTTTTTTGAGCTTGCTCAGATCGGTACCCATGCCCAAAAGGTATTTCTTTTTATCGGCGATCATTCGCATGGCGGTAAAATAATACGGAACCCTTTCTCCGTTTTTAACAATCAAATTGCCTTCGGCATCAGATTGCCCTCGAGTAAAAGTCTCCTTTACTCTTGAGGCGATGTGTTTTTTTTCATCTTCGTCGAACCAGTCCAGTATTTTCCGTTGAGATATCTCCTCGGCGGAAAACCCGGTCAGAATTTCATGATTCCTATTCCAGCGAACATTATTTCCATCCTCATCATAAAGATAAAAAATACCTGGAAGGCTATTTAGCACCTTTTCAGAGAACTTCTTTTCTTGTTGAAGATCTTTTGTCACCCGATTACTTTCCTCAACATTCTTCTCTAATTGCTTGACTCGTTTTAACAACTCTTCATAGGTCGGCTTTTTACCCATCCCGGCATCCTTCCTAAGATTCTTATTGAATATAAGCTTCGCTGATAATATTTATCAGCTCAAGGAATGTTTTTTGAAAGGTAAACCCCCCATTTTGATGGTATGTTTCAATTTCCAGAGAATCGAGAGGAGCACTATAATTGCCATTGTCATTGAATTGGATCATTAGAGATTGCATATGGCATCCCACAGCATTTTGCAAGGGTTTGGATTGTGTAAATCGTGCCTGAAGATGGAATTCGGGAGAACCAAAAATTTGTTGGATGTTCTAAAGGAATATGGAATTTTCCGAATCACCGAGTATCTTCAAATATACAAATCATATCCAAACATCAAAGTTTCATCTTCCAGTTCAAGTCTTCCTGTAATTTAAGATAAAAAAGAAAGGTTTTGCCGCTTTGTTCCATGCGCTATGCTTTATTTTCCGCGGAGAACACAGCCCATTGGAACAAATCGAAAAAAATTATTTAGATGTGAAATTTTTAGTGGCTGGTGATATGGGCGTAGGCACTGTGATTGTGGATGGATTCGAAATTCTCGGCGCTGACCGAAAACCAGGTAATATTATCATCTTCTTCCAGCTTTTTGGCAATATCGCGCACAATATCTTCCACAAATTTCGGATTCGAAAATGCCGTTTCGGTTATCCTCTTTTCATCCACGCGCTTTAAAACGGAGTACACGTCGGTTGAAGCAGCCGCCTCCACCAGGTCAATCATATCTTCCATCCAGATAAATTTTTTGAAGCGCGTTGCCAGCTGCACTTCGCCGCGCTGATTGTGAGCCCCATGGTCACTGATTTCCAATGAACAGGGACACACAGATGAAATCGGCACAATGACCTCTGAAACCAGATCGATTTTCCCGGATGGATCGCTGGTCCCGATGATGCGACAGGTGTAATCCATTAGACCCGGGGAGGCGCTCACGGGTGCTTTTTTTTCGATAAAGTAGGGAAAGGTGACTTCAATATGGGCCGAAGCCGCATTGAGGTGCTTTTTCATATCTTCAAGGATTTCAGAAAATTTCTGCAAAGAAACTTCCGGCTGCAAGAGGTGAAGCATCTCGACAAACCGGCTCATGTGGGTGCCTTTATACTCATGCGGCAAATCGACATACATATTGATCGTGGCAACCGTATTTTGCGATCCGTCACGGCGATCGCGAACGGTTATCGGGTACCGCAAATTTTTGATGCCGACCTGATCAATTGGAATGTTGCGGTAATCGCGCTGATTTTGCGTGTCTTTCATAATCCAGTTTTCTACTTAAGCAAATAATCCGGCCTCACACGGCTCATCGCCCTGAAGATATTGCCTTTGATTTTATTATTGGTGCGGTATAAGCGCCTTAATACGGTTTTGATTTCCTGACGCTTCGAGTTATCTGCTGAAGGGCATGGATTGACAAACTCGGGAAAATTTTGCTCCCTGGCAAAGTCTCTTATCCGCTTTTCATCGGCAAAGGCCAAAGGTCTAATCACCGTAAACTTGCCCTTAAAAAACGGCTGGGCAGGAACCATGGTACTGATTTCGCCTGAATAGCAGATGTTTAAAAAAAGCGTCTCAATGATATCATCTTTGTTATGCCCCAGGGCTATTTTATTGCAGGCCAGTTCATCCGCAATTTCAAAGAGACGCTTTCTGCGCAGCCGGGCGCATAAAAAACAGGGATTTTCGCGGTTGCTTGAACTGTGCCCTAAAACGCCGTAATCGGTATGCTCGACTCGAAGGGCGAATCCTTTATTGGCACAGTAAGTTTCAAGTGATGCGCTGAAGCCGCCCTCAAATCCGGGATCAATGTGGACCGCAAACAATTCATAGTTTATCGGAATGCGCGCTTGGCGCTCGGATAGCATCCACATCATCGTCAAGCTATCGGCGCCTCCGGACAGTCCCACAACAATTCGATCGCCGTCCTGCAGCATTTCATACCGGTGCACGGCTTTGCCGACCTCCCGGTTCAACGCTTTATATTTTGAGCTGCTGATTGGCAACGCGTTCAAGTCAGGGGCTTGGCCCCAATTGGCCTCCGGCGCGTAAGACCTGCACCCCGGAGGGAATGTTGGAATGTAGAATTTATGCGGTTTCTATTTCCGGTTTTTGATCCTCTTTTTCGTCTGATTCCACCTTTACTATTTTTCCGGCTGCGATTTCGCGCAACGCGACCACAATATCTTCATTTTTGGGTGAACTGACCAGGTAATCAGAACCTTCCCGGATCTGTCTCACGCGCTTGGACACCATGTTTACCAATAAAAATCGATTGCTAACTCTTTTTAAACAATCCTCAATCGTAATTCGTGCCACGGAAAAACCTCCATTCAAGATGTTTTGTTGGTTTTATTTGTTTAATTGGTCTAATTGGTTATGTCACAGAAAGGGTTATGGTTGCGTAATTCAACGAATAAAACCAATTAAACCAATTGGGCTAATTAAACAATTTATAAAATCTCTAGCAATTCGTAACTGCGTTTGCCGGCGGGCACCTGAAGGGTAAGTTCATCACCCGGCTTTTTACCGATAATCGCTTTTCCGAGGGGCGAGGATACGGAAATGCGACCGTTTTCAATGTCCGACTCATCCGGCCCCACCAGCTGGTAAACGACATCTTCACCGGTTTCGATATTTTCAAGAACAACTTTACACCCAAAAACAACCCGATCTTTGGGAAGTTTGTCGGTTGCGATAACATCCAGGTGTGCCAGTTTAAATTCCAAATCAATAATGCGCCCCTCAATGAACCCCTGACGATCTTTGGCAGCAGCATACTCTGCATTTTCGCTTAAGTCACCGTGAGCGCGGGCTTCTTCAATCGCCTTTATGTTTTGGGGGCGCTCATTTTTCTTTAAATTTTCGAGCTCTTTCTTAAGCGCTTCAAAACCTTGTTGAGTAACCGGGATTCGATCCAATTTGCCAGCTCCAACCCAAATTGAGCGAGACAAGCTCAATTTGGAGTAAATAGTTATTGGTTATTCGTTATTCGATATTGATGATTAAAGATATTCATCAGCTAAAATCTGAGCAATCTGCACTGTGTTGGTCGCCGCGCCTTTTCTGATATTGTCCGCCACAATCCACATGTTGATGCCATTGGGGATGGATTCATCATTGCGAATCCGCCCCACCAAGGTTAAATCCTGCCCGGCCGCATCGGTGGCCAGCGGATACAAATTATTGGCAGGATCATCCACCACTTTAACACCCGGTGTGTTTTCTAACAATGCCCTGACGTCGTCAGCGGATACGGGTTCATTGGTTTCAATATTAACGGATTCGGAGTGACCGAAAAATACAGGCACGCGCACAGTTGTGGCCGTGACGGCGATGGAATCATCCTCCATGATCTTCCGGGTTTCATTGACCATTTTCATTTCTTCTTTTGTGTACCCGTTATCCAGAAATGCATCGATATGGGGCAAACAATTAAACGCAATGCGATGCGGGTAGACCCTATTCTCATAATCCAAAAAATTAATCATCGCACGGGATTGATCAAAGAGTTCATCAACTGCTTTTTTGCCTGTGCCCGATACCGCCTGATAGGTGGAAACCACGATTCGCTTAATACCGTATTTTATGTGAATCGGATGCAGCGCTACCACCATCTGAATCGTGGAGCAATTCGGATTTGCAATGATGCCCTTTTCAGTATGCTGTGCAATCGCGTGGGAATTAACCTCGGGCACCACCAATGGAACCTGCGGATCCATGCGCCAGGCGCTTGAGTTATCAATAACCACACACCCATCCCTGGCAGCAAAGGGGGCAAATTTTTCACTGGTCCCGCCGCCGGCAGAAAAAAGCGCGATATCGATACCTTTAAAGGAATCCGCTTTCATTTCTGTTACATCGATCAGGTCACCCTTAAATCTTAGCTGGCGCCCAACCGATCGACTCGAGGCCAGCAATTGAACAGAATGGGTCGGGAAATTCATCTCTTCCAGACATCGAATCATCTGGTTTCCCACAGCACCTGTGGCTCCGGCAACCGCAATGTTTATTTTTTTCTGAGCCATGTTGATTCCCTTCCAGCTAGAATTTCTTCAATCTAGCAGTTTTCCTCAATATACCTGACCACCAAATCGCCGACTTCCCGGGTGGTATGCCCCATCTTGCCGGCAGCGACATCTTTGATATCTTCTCGCAGTACTTTAGCGACACCGGCTTCAATAAAGCCGGCTGCCTTTTTCTCTCCGATCGTCTCCAGCATCAACTGCGCTGCCGATATGGCTGCAATCGGGTTTATTTTCTGCTGACCGGTATATTTGGGCGCCGAGCCTCCGATGGGTTCAAACATCGAAACGCCATCCGGGTTGATATTGGCGCCGGCTGCGATTCCCATGCCGCCCTGTATCATTGCGCCAAGATCGGTAATAATATCACCGAACATATTATCGGTCACAATAACATCGAACCACTCCGGATTTTTTACCATCCACATGCAGAGGGCATCAATATGCGCATAATCGGTTTCGATATCCGGGTATTCTTCGGCCACCTCGTAAAATGCGCGTTCCCAAAGATCAGAGGCATAAGTCAAAACGTTGGTTTTGGCGCAAAGCGTTAGCTTTTTGGCCTTGTTTCTTGTTTGGCAGTATTCAAACGCATACCGAATGCAACGTTCCACGCCTTTGCGGGTATTGATCGATTCCTGGGTGGCGACCTCATCGGCTGTACCGCGCTTCAAACAACCGCCGGCCCCGGCATAAATCCCCTCCGTATTTTCACGTACGACGACAAAATCAATATGTTCGGGAAGCTTGTCCTTAAGCGGTGTATATACGCCTTCATAGAGCTTAACCGGTCTTAAGTTTATATATTGATCTAAAGTAAACCGGGTTTTCAGCAAAATACCCTTCTCCAAAATTCCGGGTTTGACTTCCGGGTGACCGATGGCCCCTAAAAAAATCGCATCTTTTTGTGCGAGGGATTCAAGCACTTGATCGGAAATGGTTTCACCGGTCGCCAGATAATTTTCACCGCCGATATCGTATGTGGTGAAATGGTAGTCGAAATTACATTTAGCGGCCGTGGTTTCAAGAACCTTAAGGCCCTCGGCAACAACCTCAGATCCGGTCCCGTCGCCCGGGATTACAGCTATTTCATATGTCTTTTTCATACGCACACCCAGTTAAATTAAAAAGTTGTCTCTGTTTTATAAAAAACCGCCGATCCGCTGACGCTTAGCCGAAATCCGGCGATGGGGTAACCGAAGTTAAATCCGAACGTTGTCGGTTTTCTTGTTTAACCGTTTTTTAGTTCCGATTGCGTTAGGAATCCATTGGGAAGTGTCCGATGATAGATGCGCCCGCCTTTATTTTATCACCGACAGCCACTTTGATTTCGACATCTTCCGGCAGATAAACATCGAGCCGCGAACCAAAACAAATGAGACCGAAACGCTGTCCGCGAACCATATCATCCCCGGGCTGTACCTTACAGATGATCCTTCTGGCGATCAATCCCGCCACCTGAACCACACACAGGCGTTGCCCATTTTCTGTTTCAAGGAAAACAGCGTTGTGCTCATTTTTCAAAGAGGCTTTATCCAGATTTGCCGCAAAAAATTTCCCGGGGTAATAACGAACCTCCCTTACGTTGCCGTCAAATGGGATCCGATTAACATGCACATTAAATACGGACATAAAGATGCTGATCTTTTTGCAGTTGCCTTCGTAAAAAGAAGTCCGATCAACATTGCCCACCAAAATGACTTTTCCATCTGCAGGTGATACGATGCCGCCCGGTTGATCGGGAATGGCTCGATCCGGATCCCTGAAAAACCCGCAAAAACAGAAAGTGATCACCAGGCTAAAAAGAGTCAGGTAGGTCATTCCCAGCAGGGCCAAAATCAAGGTGACAAACGCCGCACTGAAAATCAGCGGGTAGCCGGCTCTCGCCACCGGGAAGGCCGTCTGGCCGGCCGTCTCAGACCAAGAATATTTCTCCATTGAATCGCTATGCTCAGGTTAAAAACAACGCGGGTTAACGTAAATAAACCGTGCTAAATTTAAAACCTTCTTTATATCAACATGAATATGTATTGTCAAAAGCTTAATTCCGCATCCGATTTCCTTATATAGTGAGGGACCAGTTCGGCAACCGCAACGGTATCAAGGGTTTCAAATCTTTGCATGCTGAGAAACGCAACGCTCGATGCCCGGATGATGTTTTGGCTTTTAGGCGCAAAATGGGCCAGATCACCCAATACCGTGCTTATATTTCGACGATAAAGCTGCGCACCACTGCCAATAAACACACAGGGCTCCTTGATTTTCTGAAGGGCTGCTCCCGGGGCGCTTGCGTTCTCGGGGCTTTTGGGGGTTAAGGTATCATCGCTGTATCGATACGTCGCCGAATAGACTTCGCCCTTGCGGGCATCCAGCAACGCACATATCAGATAAGAACGATCGGCACATTGCCAGGCAAGGGCATCCAAACTGGATATGCCGACAACCGGCTTATCCAGGGCATGGGCCAAACCTTTAATGGTACTCACCCCGATACGAAGTCCCGTAAATGAACCCGGCCCGATCGTAACGGCCAGACCGTCTAACTCAGCGGCGCTAATACCGGCCATCCCCAGTCCTCTATGGATTAATTCCATTAAATGTTTTGAATGGGTTTGATCTCTCAGGGTTGTTAACTCGGCGGATAAGGACCCGGCCTCGATTATGGCAACGCTGCAGCTTTTTGTCGCTGTATCTACGGCAAGGATTTTCATAAACTTGAATTAGCGGCGCCTGGCCTTGGCCCGTTTCGATGGGCCCTTTGACTTCATTCCGATAATCGCATGTGACAACACTTCATCCATATGCTTTACCGCAAGAAACTTAATTTTGCGCCTGAGATGTCGGGGAAACTCTGTCAGATCCTTTCTGTTTTTCTCGGGCACAATCACGGTTCGAATACCGGCCCGCATGGCCCCCAGCGCCTTTTCTTTTAATCCGCCAATGGGAAGCACCCGCCCCCTGAGGGTGATTTCGCCGGTCATGGCCACATCATTGCGTACGGATTTGTTGGTTAGAGCGGAAATAAGAGCGGTGGCCATAGCGATTCCGGCCGAGGGACCATCCTTGGGGATCGCGCCGGCCGGTACATGAATATGGATATCCAGGTTTTCAAATTTCTTTTCGTCCACTCCTAACGAAGCCAGATTCGCCCGCGCATAGCTCACTGCCGCCCGGGCCGACTCTTGCATGACATCTCCAAGCTGACCGGTAACGATCAAATCGCCCTTACCTCCGATTAACGATGCTTCGACATACAACGCTTCGCCTCCAGCCTGGGTCCAGGCCAGGCCGGTCGCCAGGCCCACCTGGCTTTCTTCCTGATCCATTTCGGGACCATATTGAGGAACCCCCAGGTATTTCGGGAGGCTGTTCTTGGTAATTGCAAATGGTTTTTTTTCACCCTCGGCGATTTTACGCGCAACTTTGCGACAGATGGCGCCGATTGTCCTCTCAAGGTTGCGCAATCCGGCTTCAGATGTATATTCTGAGATGATCTGTTGCCGGGCCCCCGAGCTAATGCTAACCGATCTGGTCTTTAGCCCATTTTCTTTGATCTGCCGCGGAATAAGATAGTTTTCAGCAATCACCATCTTTTCCTCTTCGGTATAACCGGAAAGCGTAATGATTTCCATCCGATCCAGCAAAGCGGACGGGATCGTATCTGTTAAATTGGCCGTTAGAATAAACATCACCTTCGAAAGATCAAAGGGCAGATTGAGAAAATGATCGCTGAAAGCAGAATTCTGTTCCGGATCCAGGGCCTCCAAAAGAGCCGAGGAGGGATCCCCCCTAAAATCAGCGCCCAGTTTGTCAATCTCATCCATCATAAAAACCGGGTTGTTGCTGGCGCACTGCTTCAATCCCTGCAGTATCCGCCCCGGCATGGCACCGATGTAAGTCCGACGATGGCCCCTGATTTCAGCCTCATCACGGATACCCCCCAGCGAAATCCGAATAAATTTGCGCTTCATGGCCCGGGCAATCGATTGGCCTAAAGATGTCTTGCCAACACCGGGGGGGCCCACAAAACAGAGAATCGGGCCTTTCATCTTCGGATTTAATTTGCGGACGCCCAGATATTCGAGGATGCGGTCTTTTACCTTTTTTAAACCGTAATGGTCTTTTTCCAGTATGGTTTTGGCTTTTTGAATATCGAAGCTATCTCTGGAAGACTTGTGCCACGGCATTGAGACCAGCCAGTCCAGATAGGTACGTGAAACCGTTGCTTCGGCCGAATCCGGATGCATCTGCTCAAGGCGCTTGAGTTGCTTGATCGCTTCCTGATCAGCCTCTTTCGGCATTTTGGCGCGCTTGATCTTTTTGCGGTAATCTTCGATCTCGAGCGCCTTCTCGTCGTGTTCCCCGAGTTCTTTGTAAATCGCCCTCACCTGTTCGCGCAAAAAATAATCGCGCTGGGATTTCGAAATTTCATCTTTCACGTCAGACTCGATCCTGGCCTGCACAGTTGAAAGTTCAAGTTCCCGTGAGAGTAAGTCGTTTACCTTTTTAAGTCGTTTTATCGGATCGCTTAATTCAAGCAGGGCCTGCGATTCCTGGATTTTAAGCTTCAAGTTGGAGGCGACCAGATCGGCCAGTTTACCGGGCTCTTCAATACTCTGCAAAATCGTGCTGATATCTCCTGCCATCTCCCCGCGCAGGGACAGGATCTTCTCCGAATTTTCCCCGACGGTCCTCATCAAAGCCTCTATTTCCAGACTGATTTTTTCAACGGGTTGTTCTTCAACAAACTCTATTTTTACCCGATAGGATGACCGTTTTCTCAGGTAGTTCGTAATTCTGGCCTTGACGGATCCCTGCACCAGTGCTTTAACGTTGCCGTCGGGAAGTTTCAACATTCGTAAAACGCGGCTAACGGTGCCGATGGTATAAATGTCGTCGGTGCCGGGATTCTCAATTGCGGGATCCTTCTGGGTGGCTAACATCAAAAATCCATCTTTGGCCACGCCTTCTTCTACAGCTCGAATTGACTTTTGGCGCCCTACAAACAGCGGCAGGACCATATCGCTAAAGATCACAATATCTCGAACCGGTAATAACGGGAGGGAAGTCGGGATTTCAGCGCCCTCGTCATCTTCTTCAATCAGGCTGATCAGATCATCTTTATCGCTGCGTGCCATTTTATCTCCTGGGGGTTGCCGAATGGCTCAAGATTAACCATATTTGACCGAAATAAAAATCATGGCAACCCGCCCACCGATCACAACAGGTGGGTCGATCTATAATAAGACATAATTTTTCTTTGACAATATCCATCTTATTTTTTTATGAAATATATCAGAATAAAAGGGATAGAGAAACGATCATGCTAAATTATCTTACTGAAGTCTGGGTCTTTATTTTTGGGTTATGTATCGGAAGCTTCTTAAATGTGTGCATATATCGACTCCCGGAATCAAAATCAATTGTCCATCCCCGTTCTATGTGTCCAAGTTGCGGCACACTTATTCGTTTTTACGACAATATGCCGATCTTAAGTTATGTGTGGCTTAAAGGAAAATGTCGCCACTGCGATGCGCCGATTTCATTTCGCTACCCTGTCGTTGAATTACTGAGCGGTTTGTTTGCGGCGGGCGTATTTTTTAAGTACGGCATCTCGCTTGAAGCGCTGGTATATTATGTCTTTATGGCCACCTTGCTGGTCATAACGTTTATTGACATTGATCACCAGATCATTCCCGATGTGATCACCCTGCCCGGAATACCCATCTTTTTCGCGGCCAGTTTTGCACTGCCGCAAGTTACCTATATTGAATCCATCCTGGGAATATTGATCGGTGGCGGCAGCTTGTTTCTGGTGGCCTGGTTTTATCATCTCCTAACCAAAAAAGAGGGCATGGGGGGAGGAGACATTAAGCTTTTAGGCATGATGGGTGCAATAATAGGTTGGAAAGGCGTTCTATTCACCATATTTGTGGCATCAGCGGTCGGAACGGTTTCAGGTATGCTCATTATGCTAAAAACCCGCAAATCCATGAAACTTGCAGTTCCATTCGGTCCTTTCCTGGCCATCGGCGGCATCACTTACATCCTTTTCGGACCCCAATTGATCGCATGGTACTTTAATCTTTTAAGACCGTAAATTCTGAAATGAGTTCTAGTGTTGCGCCCCACAAAAATGTTACAAAAGGCGAGTGGTTTATTTTAGTCCAGCTGAGTTCTTAAATGTCT
Organism: Desulfobacterales bacterium; assembly: GCA_030145015.1. The sequence continues at coordinate 10,232 of JAQYWI010000072.1, read as the reverse complement.
ATGGTTTCAGGTGTCAGTGTTCAGGTGTCAGCCGGTTCTCGAGGACGAGGACGATATTTTATTCTCCTCATTTTACTCGTCCTCGTACTCGTCCTCGTTCTCGGGTGTCGTCCAATAATACCTCTGAAACCTGACACCCGAAACCTGAACCTAAAATAGGACCGTGTTTTGTAAATTACCTGGGGGACGCAACACGAGCATTATGCTGTTGCGGCCTCACCTAACTTGATTCCTATATTCAGCGCCTTGCGATTCATTTCCAGAAAGTCTGCCGGAATTCTTTTTTCTAAAATCTTCAGGACGGAATTAGGTTTAACCACGTTCGTCAGCTGGATAACCGCACCGAGCATGCAAATGTTAAACACAATGGGTTTGCCGATCGCTTCCATGATGGTTTCATACATCGCAAGTTCTTTTTGTTGTGCGTCAACTTTCTTTTCAGTTTTTACATGCCGGGTATCGGTAATCAGCAAACCGCCCGGCCGGATTGCCGGATAAAATTTATTATAGGCAGCCTGTGTCAGGCATACCAGCACATTGGGTTGCATCACTTTCGGATAATGGATTACAGAATCTGATATGATGATATCTGAACGCGTTGCCCCGCCTCTGGCCTCAGGACCGTAGAACTGAGATTGCACGGCATTCAGGTTGTCATAGAGCACCGCCGCTTCGGCCAGAATAATGGCTGCGGTGATAACGCCCTGCCCGCCCGAACCCGAAAACACCATTCTGCATCTCTCCATTTTTATTGCCCTTTCATTGCCCTTTGAACCACTTTTTCGTATTCGCTGCAATATTCCGGCAGCTCTTTTTGGACAAAAATACCGCGTTCAATTAAGTCAGAATTTTCCTGTTTGGCCTTTGAGCCAATCGAGGTGGTATTTTTTTTGAAATACTGGACCATATCCACGGCATCTCCGGCTTTGTTTTTACGGCCGAAATAGGTCGGACACTGTGAAAAAATCTCCACCACCGCAAAGCCCGGGTGCAGAATCGCTTGTCGGATGATGTCGGTCATCTGTTGAATGTGATAGGAAGTCGTTCGCGCAACAAAGGTAGCACCGGCAGCTTTTGACAGCGCCACAACATCAAAACTGGGATCGATGGTCAAATATGGCGCCGTCGTCGCGCGCACATTTTCGCCCGAAAGCGGCGAAAACTGCCCGCCGGTCATGCCGTAGATCCGGTTGTTCATGACGATTGCGGTGATGTCAATGTTTCTGCGGGCAGCATGGATAAAATGATTCCCGCCGATGGCAAGGGCATCGCCATCGCCCATGGGAACGATGAGGTTGAGCTCCGGGCGTGCCATCTTTACACCGGTTGCAAACGCTAAGGCGCGGCCATGAATCGTGTGCAGGGTGTGAAAGTCAACATAGCCTGTGATCCTGGACGAGCACCCGATGCCGGATACCATAACAATCTCATTTTTACTCATTCCCAGTTTTTCAATGGCTTGGAGAAGACCGTTTAAAATCATGCCGTGACCGCATCCCGGGCACCACAAATGGGGAAAAAACCGTTCTCGCAAATAATCCTTTACGGCCATGAGTCAAACCCCCTTTCCCTGGATCACCCGCAGAATATTCATGATATCCTGTGGTGTTATGAAGACGCCGTCTATTCGATTGGCCAGAAACACCTTCCCGGGTTCATCCACCGCCCGTTTAACCGCCTGGAGCATCTGACCCATGTTCTGCTCTACAACAATGACCGACTTCACCTCAGCACATTTTTCACGCACCATATCTTCCGGAAATGGCCATAGGGTCTGGAGTTCCAGCAGCCCCAGGCGCTCGCCTCGCTGTCTTCTATCTTCCACCGTATGAAGAGCGGAACGGGCTGCAGATCCGTAAGACAGCAATAAATGCTCGGCATCTTCAGTATAATATTCCTGAAATCGAGATAGCTGATGGGCCCGGTTTTCGATTTTATCGACCAGGTGATGTAACAAACCATGGACAACGTTGGGATCACTGGATGGAAAACCCCACATGTCATGGACCAATCCGGTGACATTGAAGCGGTGAACGCCGCCGAAATCAGACATGGGCAATCGTCCATCTTCCCGCGGTAAATAGGGATGATAATCAACGCCTTCTTTGACGGATGTTTTCAGTCGCTCGACCAGCGCTATTTCACCGGATTCCGGAATCACGAGCCGCTCCCGCATATGGGCAACGACTTCATCAAGCAGCACGATAACCGGCGTTCGGTAAATTTCGGCTAAATTAAATGCTTCCACGGTAATGGCAAACACATCCTGGTGGTTTGAAGCCGTAAGCGCTATGATGGCATGATCGCCGTGGGTTCCCCAACGGGCCTGATTGATGTCGCCCTGGCTGCCGTGGGTGGGAAGGCCGGTGGACGGTCCGCCCCGCTGCACATCGACAATGACACATGGAATTTCCGCCATAATCGCATAGCCCAGAGCTTCCTGCATCAAGGAAAAACCCGGCCCGCTGGTGGCTGTCATAACTTTACAGCCGGTTAGTGAAGCGCCAATGATGGCACACAGCGATGCAATTTCATCTTCCATCTGCATAAACTTCCCGCCAATTTGCGGCAGGCGGTAGGCCAGATATTCGGTAATTTCGGACGACGGTGTAATCGGATAGCCGGCATAAAAATTGAGCCCGGCATACAGAGCCGCTTCAGCACAGGCCTCGTTGCCTTGGACAAATTTTACGTTTTTACTCATATGATATGCCTATTCTTGGGTTTCAATCTCGATTGCAAAGTCCGGACAGCGAAGCTCACAAAGTCTGCAACAGATACAGTCTTGCGCGCGCACCGCCGAAACCTTTTCTTGATCGTCTAATTCCAGGACCTTTTTGGGGCAAAGCGCAACACATATTCCGCATCCCTTACACCAATCCCGGTTTATATGATGTTTTTTTAGTTTTGGTTTTGGTTTTGGTTTTGGTTTTGCCATATAAATTTCCTCGGCTAAATTTGTATTGGGAAAATCTGCAAGATGGCTCAATAGTGACTTTAGGTATGAATGTCAAGGAAATCAAGGGTACAAGAGTGCTTTAAATAACACAATGACCATGGTTTCAGGTGTCAATCGGTTCTCGAGGACGAGGACGATATTTTATTCTCCTCATTTTACTCGTCCTCGTACTCGTCCTCGGGTGTCGTCCAATAATACCTCTGAAACCTGACACCTGACACCCGAAACCTAAAATAGGACCGTTTTTAGTAAATTACTTGCGGGATGCAATACTACAATGTAATCTTAATTACCCCTTTCGCAGCCAGCGCACACTATTGGATCGGCATTCAGGGCAGGCCCGTTCCCATTTCACACTGAAAACACCGTCCCAACGACGTCCGCAGCGCAGGCACTCAAATTCGGCCGCCTGTTCTTCGTCGGCGGGCTTGGGATTGCGAGGACGTGGTACACGCGCTTTTGCCAAAACGCCTCGCGTGAGTTCCAATTCTTCCGGGGTGACCGCCTGACGTGTTTTCTCGGCGGCCTGCATAATGGTTTGCCAGCGTGCACCCTCGGCAGCGGAACACCATTCAAGCAGCAGGCGTTCAGGGCGAATCCCGGATTTATCCAGGCCGTCCCAGAGTCCGTCCATGCGCCTCACGGTGCTGCGGTTAGCGTCCAGGTAATGACAGTCGACGTAGTGGCAACCGGACACCAGGACCATCGGCGCGCCTTTTTGAAATGAATACCACACAAATTCCGGATTGACACGACCCGAACACATCGTTCGGATAATCCGCGCATTCGGCGGATACGCCAAACGGCTCACTCCGGCAGTATCGGCTCCGGCATAGGAGCACCAGTTACAGGCAAATGTTACGATTTTTTCATGAGGTTCATCTTCCAGGATGGCGTCAATCTGGGCATAAATTGCTTGGTCCGAGAAGTGCCGCATTTCAATTGCATGCGGTTTACATTCAGCAGCGCAGGTCCCGCAGCCTGCACAGGCCGCGCTGATTATCTGCGGGACCTGTTTCTTTTGCCAGGTGATGGCACCAAATGGGCAGACGCGCGCGCATAGTCCGCATTTTGTGCAGGCATCCTCGTACACAGCAGCCGTGATGGCTTCGACCGCAAATCGATCTTTTCTCAACAGGATCGAAGCATGCGAGCTTGAAGCACTGGCCTGGGTAACACTCTCGCGAACGTCCTTGGGGCTTTCAGCAGCACCTGCAATGAACACGCCCTTGGTGGGCGTCTCTACCGGGCGCAGTTTTGGATGGGCTTCCTTTAAAAAACCGCTGGGTGATTTAGAAATGCTGACCATCTGCCGAATCGTTTCTGTTTCAATCGCCGGCGCAGCGCCGACTGCCAAAACCAGCATGTCAAATTCGTGCTTCTCAAGGCGCTTTTCGATCGTATTTTCAACGGTTAACATAAGATTACGCGTGCCGGGATCTTCACGAACATCACCCGGCAAACCGCGGACATAGCGCACACCATTGCCCCGCGTTCGCATCAAAAGTTCTTCAAAGCCCTTACCGTAAGCCCGCAGGTCAATATAAAATACGATCACTTCGGTATCGGGATAGGTATCCATAAGGTACTGAGCGTCTTTGATGGTGTTCATACAGCAAATATTCGAACAATAGGGATTGCCCCGCCTGGGATCCTGAGTCCGTGACCCGACACATTGGATGAATCCAATGCGACGGGGCCTTACCTGGTCACTGGGCCGGCCCAGGTGCCCCCCCAGGGGTCCGCCGGTGGAGATCAGTCGCTCAAATTCGATGCTGGTGACCACATTGACAAAACGCGTATAGCCATATTCATCCAGGGCTGCGGGATCATACACGTCCATGCCGGTGGCCACAATTATGGCCCCGACCTCGACTTCCAGAAGTTCATCCTCCTGGTCAAAGTCAATACATTTTTTATCGCAAACTTCGAGACACTTCCCGCAAGCGATCGGGTTTTCACCTAAACAATCTTCGGCCGAGATCACGTATGCGGACGGGACTGCCTGCGGAAAAGGAATGTATATCGCCCTGCGACTGCTCAAGCCCATTTGAAATTCGTCGGCAACGACGACCGGGCAAACGCTGGCACAGTCGCCGCAGGAAACGCAAGCTTCCGCGTCAACATAGCGGGCTTTTTTGCGAATGCGGGCTTTGAAGTTGCCCACATATCCCGTTATGTCCTCTAATTCGGAGTGGGTCAGAAGTTCAATTTTAGGATGTCGACCGACATCCATCATTTTGGGGCCGAGAATTCAGATGCTGCACTCAATATCCGGATAGACTTTATCTAGCTGCGCCATGATACCGCCGATCGACGGCTTTTTTTCAACCAGATACACCGGATGCCCCGCATCGGCCAAATCCAACGCTGCCTGCATGCCGGCCACGCCGCCGCCGATAACCAGGGCCGCATCAGTAACCCGGATTTGCTCTTCATCCTGCGGGAAAAGCCACCTGGCGCGAGAAACCGCCACTTTAACGATGTCTCTGGCCTTTGCGGTCGCGGCCCCGGCGTCCGGGGTAACCCAGGAGCAGTGTTCGCGAATATTGGCCATTTCAAGCAGGTATGGATTAAGTCCCGCCCCCTGAATGCATTGTCGGAAGATCGGCTCATATGAGGATGGTGAACAGGATGCGACCACGATCCGGTTCAGCCGGTTTTCAAAAATCGTCCGCTGGATTTCCTGCTGTCCCGGATCCGCGCAGGTATACTTATTGCGAACCGAGACAACCACATCCGGCAGGTTTTCAGCGAACTCGCGCACTTCCTCGGTATCTAAAAACCCGGCGATATTTGAACCACAGTCGCACACAAAAACTCCGATACGTAAATCTTCTTTTGCCAAGGTATTCCTCCTTGTTTAAAATCAGGCAGTGCCTGTCTTAGGGACACTAGCCGAACTAAAGATTTTCTCCAGAGACTGCAGCAATCCGCGAACTGCACGGACTTATCCGACAGGATCGGGTTTGTCACGCTGCCACATTTCATAATTTTGATCGTGAATTAATTCTTTATCTTTCCAGTTCTTACGGTCGCGGACCGTCTGTTCGATGGCGTCTTGAAATGCGCGCCTGAATTCGTCCGAATCAAATTGGGCTTTACTGAAAAAATCAAAAGCCTGAAACTCTTTAAAGGCCTTGCGCTGCGTCTCCATGGTTCCGTATCCCGTGACCATGATAACCCTGGTAAAAGAAAGTCGTTTACGGATTTCAGCCAGCAAGCGCATGCCGTCTTCATTGTTTTCTTCGGTCTCCACCAGGCGGATATCCAAAATCACCAGATCCAGGTCTTTGTTTTCATCAATATAGGCCAAAGCAGTCTCCCGGGTGCCGACCGCTTCGACCCGATGTCCCTCCCGCTCGATCAGACCGCTTAGCATATCGCGCCAATCTGAATAGTCATCTACAATCAGGACTTTGCCTCGCATTTTTTTCTCTCTCTAGCTGTAAAAGGTTCAGGGTTAAAAGGTTCAAGGGTTCTGTCATATGTTACCTAACTTCTGAACCTTTGAACGTTGAACCCTTGAACCCGGTTACACAGGTAACCGAACAATAAACCTGGCGCCGTCATCAGGCTTGCTGTGACATTCAATTGAGCCGCCCTGACGCTCAATAAACGTACGCAGCCACCACAATCCAAATCCCAGCCCGTCTTCACTCTGTTGAAACATTTTCCACAAATGGGCCATCTGCCAGGGGGGGATGCCCCTGCCGCTATCTTTGATCTCAACCACCACCCAGTGACCGGCATCATCTTGATCCGAGCGTGTTCGCACCTGCAATTGCCGCCGATCCCGATCTTCCATGGCCTTGCGCGCATTGGTTATTAGCTCGAGAAAAATATCCACCAAAAGCAGGCTGCAGCTCACCAACGGCAAATTCTTTTCAAGGTTTCGGCTGACTTCAAAATTATCCGGCAAATCGGCGGCCTCCAGCGCTTCAATCAGCAGGTGGTTGACATCCAGGCGCGCGGTGGGCCCGGAGTCCTTGAAGGGGCGAAACAATGCTTCGCTGAGTTTGAGAACAAAGCGGGCGTTGCGCTCGATGCGCTCTAAATTGCCTTCAATCCAGAGTCGCTCAGAATCAGTTGCCTCTAATTTGCTCAAAGATCGTAAGGTTTCTCTGGCACTGACCGGCACAATTCCCATCAGATTATTAATCCGATGCGCCAAAGCAGTAGCGGCCTGGCCCATCATGGCCCACTTTTCGGCAGCCAACCGCTTTTCCTGCTCGGCCAGAAGCTTTTGATGCTGGCTGGCGTTTTGGATCGCAATGACCGCTTCCTGGGCTAAGGCTTCCAGAAGTTCGACATCCTGTTGGTCAAAGGCGGCCACCCGCGAGCTTTCTAAAAGTAAAACGCCCAAAAGCGAATCCGGCTCTGACGGATCCTCTTGCCCAAATTGCAGCGGAACCGATATGCTCGAACGCATGTCTTCAAAAAGGACGACGTTAAGTGGGTCATCGCGGACATCAGGGCTCAAGTAGGGGCGCCGATTCTCTGCCACCCACCGGGCGATCCCCTGTCCGATCCGGGGGGTATAGGCAAGTTTTTCGGGCGTCCAACCGTCTCCATAATGGGCCTTGAGAACCAGTTTTCCGGACCCGGTGTCCAGCTGTCTTAAAGAACCGTGCTCGGCGTCAACCAGTTCCGCTGCCTTTTCAAGTATCAGATTCAATACGCGCTCCAGCTCCAGGCTGGAAGTCAGCGCAACATCAATCGTATGCAATGTCCGAAACTGGGTCGTCATGCGTGCCAGCCGCTCGTTTTGCTGAGCCATGGCCGCGGTCATGTCCGCCAGGGACTGAAGCAGGGCTGTATCCCGCTCCCGAAAGGCCCGCTTTGCATTTTTATCAAACACGATGAGCACGCCTCGGACGGCGTCTTGCCATATCAACGGGGCCGCCAAAGATACGGCCTGATCGGCATAGATTTCAACCGTGGCTTTCCTGGAGGCAATCACACGTTCCGGCAACCCCTCATCCCAGGGCACTTGCGCCAGGTTATGTGTGGCCACCAGTGATGTCTGCTCCTGTTCCGAATCCCACAGGTAAAAGCCACTGCCGTCTGCACGGCATTGGTAACTTGCCTGACGGACAACGCCTTGAAGAAAGTCCGGATCCAGGGTTCCGGCCGGTGTCAATTTTTTGGCCACAATACGCGTCCCTTCGCCCCAGTGTCATGTCCCACAAAAATGTTACAAAAGTCGTGTAGTATATTTTAGTTCAGTAGAGTTCTTTAAACAATAAAATGTCTATGGTTTCAGGTGTCGGGTGTCAGCAAACAGATGACTGAGAGCAGAAAACAGTCTGTCTTTTGTCGGCTGTCCTCTGTATCTTCCTGACACCTGACACCCGAAACCTGAAACCTATTTTTTCCTGGCACCGAAAAAAAGACGAATAACATTGATAAAACCAATCCGTGTTTTGTAAATTACTTGCGGGACACAACACTAGGGCACTAATTTATTGCGATGCACAGATGCCGGTAATCGGGACGCCTTCTTAAGCCTTACAACCGATCGGCCAGCACTGTCGTCAGATCACGTATCGGAATTGCGATATCATTTTCAAGAGTCGGATCCTGCTGGGCACATTTAAAATGGATCTGACATTTAACACAGCTTGTAATCAAGAGTTCAGCACCGGTGGCTTTGGCTTCTTTTAAGCGCTCAACCTGGATATTTTTGCTGACCTGGCCGCACGCTGTCCAGCAGCTGGTGCCGCAACAAAGACTGCTGCGGCGTGCCCGCTCCATCTCAACCAGCTCCAACCCGGAAGCACGCAATAACATGCGCGGCTCCTCGTAAACGCCCAGGTGTCGGCCCAGCCGGCAGGCATCCTGATAAGTTGCCGGGCCATTCTTTAGTTCCGGGCCCCATTCGATCTTGGAAGCCGCCGGCTGCCGGCTGATGAATTGAGAGAGGTGCAACACCTCCATCCCGTGCTCCCCAACCCGTTGCGGGTAATCCTTTCCGAGCGTACGGGCACATTCGGGGCAGGTGGTAATAATCTGCTTGGCCTTGCTGGCTCTGAAACGTTCGAGATTAAGTCGCGCCAAAGCGTCAAATGTGGCCGTATCGCCTTCCCAAATCTGATCGTGGCCACAGCAGCGCTCATCGGACAACACCTGGGGCTCGATTCCAAGATGGTTCAGAATCCTCACGGCTGCCCTGGCAATCTCCAAACCCTCGATGCCCAGGTGCTTAAACTGCACCTCGTAGTAAGGTAAACAGCCGACAAAGTACAACGTTTCTGAATCGTCGGAAACTTTCAAATCACGATCAAGCCAGTCGAGTCTGTTCTGATCAAGGCCCGGGTCAGTCATCATCGCGCCCCAGGTTTGGATGACCCCACCGTGACTGCAATCCCCTGCCCGGCCGTCGTTTCGGGCCAATCCACGTGCATCCCGCATAAACTCCGAAAATAACACATCGGACGGACACAGCTCACTGCACCTTTTGCAAGTCAAACATGACCAGAACAGAGAATCTTCGTAAAGATCAGCCGAATGCCGATTAAGGGCTTTCTCAATCAGCAGGCGCGGGCTGCAATAGGCGCGGGTCTCCCACACGGTGATCGGGCAAACCGCACTGCATTTACCGCATTCCAAACAGTACCCGGCGCGGTTGCGATTGATGATGTCCTGCAGGTTGCCCATGATTATCCCCGCCTCCCGTTTAGCCCGGCGACAAAGGCGTGAATTTTATTCACCCAGGCTTTGCCATCACCGGCCGCGACCCGATCCATTTTAAGCCATTGATCCGAATAGCCCATTGTGCGAACTAAATCTCTGGCAACCGCAAAAGCCTCTTCGGAGCGACGACCCCCGAATTCATAACGACATTCATTCTGCGGGCAGCCCAACAGAAGAACGCCACCTGCGCCCCGCTCGAATGCCTTCAGGATAATCCCCGGCCTGAGTCGCCCCAAACACATGACTCTAATCGGATAAACGCGCGCAGAATAGGACAACTGTTCGACGGCTGCCGTTTCCATCCCGCTGTAAGGATTCCAGTTACAGGTAAATACCAGCACGATCGGTTTTTCATCGGTCCGGTCGGCCTGTTCCCAGATGGCATCCAACATCACTTCCAATTGTGTATCGGTGGCATACCCTGCTGTAATTGCGCCTGAGGGGCATTGAGCTGCACAGGATCCGCAGCCCTCACAGATGGCGGGGTCAATCCAGCAAAAGCGATTGGGTTCGGTACCCCTCAAGCGGGGTGCGCCGAATTCGCAGATTTCAACACAGGCATGACAGGCCCTGCAGC
>JAQYWI010000429.1 GCA_030145015.1 Desulfobacterales bacterium | reverse complement strand
TCTAAAACTTTTCCAAAGTACACATTATGAGTCTCAGCAAGGCTTCCGGCCCTCCAGCTAAGAACCGGTTCGAGTGATACATCTTTCTGGCCATGAGATGGCTTCGGCACGAAGGCTTTTAATCGGGGCTCAGCACCGATCATATAATCGATCGCATTGAAGAACAACTTGATACCATCCTCGGTGAGGTTAAATGAGCCGGCTTCCTGGCCTCCCCCGCCACCGGCAAGAAACAGCATCCTCTTTTCTGCGGGTATCTGAGTCGAACCGTCGTAAAACTCTATGCCGGGTAACCACTCAGCGATCCATACAGCTTCATTGTCTGCTCTTTGGGCGATCAAAATTCCATTTCCGACATCGTTGGTAATAATAAAAGAATTTTCGCCGTTGTTTACGCTTTCATCAATGACATCCACCAGACCATCAACAGGTGTTATGCCCTTAAACACGGGATGGGTGCTGTCTACTACCTGTAGCATTGCTTCAGGAGAAAATTCTTCTATGGTTGTGCTGTTTATCCATAGCCAGCGGTTACTCCTGACCCAGTACGCAGTCATCATTATCATTGGTGTAGGAACAGAGTTCCACTGCGCGATCTCCGCTGCATCTGTAGCATAATTACCGCTGTTACTATTGCGGCTTGCAATAATAAGGTCCGCCGATTCAAGAATCGCTAAATTGTCGGCGTCGAGGGTCATCCATTCGCCCGGCCGGAAATCAACGGTGTACCCTGCATCCTCAAGCAGGTCTATCCAGCCCTGGTCAAAATAGACAAGGTCGGCATCCGCGTTCGTCTCCGAGAGCCAGACGATATTCTGGGCGTGGGCCGGTAGCGCCAGACAAAAAACGAGCGCCGGGAATAAAAAAAGCATCTTTCTAAACATAATAGTCCTCCTTCGAAATTAAATAATATTGGATGTTAATTGAAATATTGAAATCTGAGCTATGTAGCACAAAGCTGCTATTCCAACCCTGTGCTTCGCATAATACAAAAAACTCCTCCTTTACTTGATATTCCGTACCTCAGAAGCTAAAAAAACCATAGACCATAACAACTATATTTATATCAGATTAGTTACCTTCTCGTCAAGAAAAATTTTTTCAAAGGAATGTGGCGGCCGGCGTTGACCTATAGCTTTGCTTGAATAAAAAATGTGAAAAAAAGCCATAGCAGTTGGATTTCCGAGATAAATTTGATACACTGACTAAATTAAAATTAAATCACAGCGGCAAAACTGAGCAGCTTTAAATGTGAAATATGAAATTTAGGAGAGGTATCATGAATAGAAGACCTTACTTTTCAATTTCTTTTATTTTAGCATCAGTATTATGCCTGGTGTTGGGTACTATTGCCAAAGGCAAAGACAAGCCAATAACCCTTGACACGGACCCGAATCTTGCCGGCTGGTGGAAGTTCGATGAGGCATCAGGTAAAACTGCTGCAGACTCTTCGAAGCACAACCGAAAAGGCACCCTCAAGGAAGGTATGTCATTCGAGAAAGATTCCGCCTCAGGCCGGGTAGGAAAGGCATTGAAGTTCGACGGTGGCGATGGTTACGTACAGATAACCAAATACAAAGGCGTTACCGGCACGAAACCTCGAACCGTTGCGGCCTGGATAAAAACAACAGAGTCAAATGGCGAAATCCTATCCTGGGGCATGGACGATTACGGTAAGATGTTTACATTCGGATTCATAAGGGGGCGCGTAGGTATAACACCAAACGGCGGGTATCTCTATATTAACGACGAAACCGACGACGACCAGTGGCATCACGTTGCAGCGGTGGTGGAGGAGGCCGAACTGCCGAATCTCCATGACGATGTCAAACTTTATAAAGATGGTGAGCCGGCGGAAATCCATGACATCGGCCTTTTGGACCTCTGGCCCATTGATACCGGCAGCGATTTGGATGTCAGGATTGGCAGAAAATTCAAAGGCCTCATCGATGATGTCCGTATCTACGAC